>CAZHJN010000023.1:0-32724 GCA_964532995.1 uncultured bacterium | reverse complement strand
GTTGTATTACGAGTCCGGATATCATATTTTTTTCGTTGATATTGTTGAGCAGGTAATTGAAACCATAAATAAGAATAAGCAATATCCTCTATGGCTTACAGGAGAAGTCTCAGAAAAATTAATCATAAAAAATATCTCAGGGATAAAACTCGATAACATAAAGGAAATCATTGAAACATCAAGAGATGTCAGCCTGATGAGCTTTTCTGTGGGAGTTAACAATGTAAAAAACCTTATTCCTGTGATCGCAAAAATTATTGAGGACAAAGCCATCACAAATCCTTCTTCATGCCTTGATATTATCATTGGCGAAAATATCAAAGATGCGTCAAAAATCATCAGCAGTCTGATAAAACAAAACCTTTCACCCGATGCATACGAGTACTTTAATAGAAAGGTCGGGTTAGTAGAAACTGTACTCAGCAGGATGATTCCCGTTGTCCCGGACGGATTAAAAACAGAGTATCCTCTGATAGTACTTGCAGAACCGTATAAAACAATGCCTGTGGCAAAGAATATGTTTAAGGGAAATTTACCGGACGTGAAAGGCTTTCTTTTCGTTGATGACATTGAAACATATGAAACAATGAAATTATATGTGCACAATTTTACACATGCTGCCTTTGCTTATGCGGGACATTTGAAAAATTATATCTTTATCTGGCAGGTTGTTACAGATGAAAAAATAAGGAAACTGGTACACAATGCATATCTTGAGATAAGACAGGCAATAAACAAAAAACACAATGTCGAAGTAAACGAAATTGATAGTTATTACAATGACCTCTTAACGAGATTTTCAAATAAAGGATTGGGTGATACAGTAAAAAGGGTTGCCAGAGAACCAATAAGAAAACTGGGTCCACAGGATAGAATAATTGGAGCTGCCAGACTCTGCCAGACACAAAACATAAATCCGGACTATATAAGTTTCTTTGCCGCCTGCTGCTTATACTATGATGAACCATCAGATGCCGAAAGCCAGATTCTGAAAAACCTTTTAGAGACAAAAGGGATTGACCATGTTCTTGTAAATATTTCAGGATTGTCTTTAAATGATCCCATTTACAATCAGATAAAACACAAATATCTGAATTTTTTGAAGCTATGTGAAAAAATGTTATAATTTATTGAATTTTAATTTTTAAGGAGGAAAATGGCAAAAGCAGCGGTACTTAAAGATATTGAAAAACTTGAAGTTATGGATAGACCCATTCCATCACCGAAAAAAGGTGAATTACTTATAAAGGTGAAAAGCTGCGCAATCTGCGGAACAGATATAAAGGTTTTCCACCATGGACACAAGCACATAGTTTTTCCAAGAGTCACCGGTCATGAATTGAGCGGAATTATTGAAAAAATAGGGGAAGGAGTTAAACAGTTCAGAGAAGGTGATAGGGTTGCTGTGGCACCTGCAATTCCCTGTGGTGAATGTTATTTTTGCAGGAAGGGCTGGCAATCAATGTGTGATAATCTCAAAGCTATTGGTTATCATTTTGATGGAGGATTTGCTGAATACATGATAGTACCCGATGTTGCTGTTAGAAATGGATGCGTTAACAAAATACCTGAAAATGTGGATTTCGATCAGGCTGCTCTGGCTGAACCTCTCGCATGTGTCATCAATGGACAACAATTAAGCAGGGTGGAGCTTGGTGACACAGTTTTAATTCTGGGAGCCGGACCTATAGGGTGCTTACACGCAGAACTTGCAAGAAATATCGGTGCGGCAAAGGTCATCCTTGCTGATGTGGTTCAGCAAAGACTGGATATGGCAGCTTTTACAAAAGCAATAACAGTAAATTCAAAAGAAAAAGATATCAAAAAATTTGTCGCGGAAATAACAGAAGGAAGAATGGCAGATAGAGTAATTGTGGCTGTTGGACTGCCTGAAGTCCAGGAACAATCACTCGAACTTGTTGCAAAAAGAGGTTCTGTTAATTTCTTTGGAGGACTTCCAAAGGAAGCACCCTTCGCAAGATTAAATACAAACATCCTTCACTATGGTGAGAGTTTTGTAATTGGAACGCATGGCTCAACACCTCTTCATAATAAAATGGCTCTTGAATTGATTGCTTCCGGCAAATTTCATATAAATGAATACATAAGCAAGAAAATGAGTCTTGAACAGCTTGGTGAAGGTTTAAAAGAAGCGGAAGAAAAAAAGGCTATTAAAATCATTATAAATCCTTAAAAGGGGGCATATGTATAAGCCATCAAAAAAGGAAGCAGCCAGCATGCTCCGTCAGATGATGAAAATAAGACAGTTTGAAGATAAAATCATGGAACTTCTCGCAAAAAATATTGCAGAAGGAGGTTCACATCTTTATGCTGGAATGGAAGCGGTTGCCGTGGGTGTGATCTCAAGTCTGAATCCCGATGATTACATAACAAGCACACACCGCGGACATGGTCACGCCATAGCAAAAGATGGCGATCTGAACGCATTGATGGCAGAAATTCTCGGAAAAAAAACCGGTGTCTGTAAAGGGAAAGGCGGTTCACTTCATCTTGCAGATCTCAATAAAGGAAATCTTGGCGCAAATGGAATTGTCGCAGGCGGGCTGGGCATAGCAACCGGAGCAGGATTAGCACTTAAGATGCAGAAAAGTTCAAAGATTGTTGTTTGTTTTTTCGGTGATGGAGCACTTAACAATGGCATAACTCATGAGTGCATGAATATGGCAGCACTGTGGAAACTCCCTGTTCTTTATCTCTGCGAGAATAATTTTTACGCGATGAGCGTGTGTATTAACCGTGCCTGTTCAGTTCAGGATTTCAAAAAACGAGCAGCCGCATATGATATGCCCGCTGATGTCGTTGATGGTATGGATGTGCTTGCCGTAAAAGAAGCAGCAATCAAATGGATTGATTATGTTCGTAAAGGAAATGGTCCATGTCTTCTTGTGTGCAATACATACAGATACTATGGACACAGCAGAAGTGATCCTCGAGTTTACAGAACAAAAGAAGAAGAAAAATTATACAGGGAAAAGGATCCCATACCGGGATTTGCAAATAAGTGTGTGAAAGAGGGATGGCTGACAGAACAGGAAATTAAAAAGATCGAGGCATCTGTGACAGAAGCGATAGAGAAAGCGACAGAATTTGCTATCAACAGTCCGCTACCTGATCCTGAGGAACTTTACACAGACCTTTATGTATGAAAGGAGCAGAGGTGAAAGAGATAACATACCGTCAGGCATTGAATGAAGCACTTGATGAAGAAATGGCAAGAGATGAAAAGGTTTTTTTAATGGGAGAGGATATTGCAATTTACGGCGGAGCCTACGGGGTAACCGCAGGACTTATGAATAAATATGGCGAGGATAGAGTAAAAGACACTCCAATATCAGAAGCGGCTATTGTGGGAACAGGACTTGGAGCTGCTCTTCTCGGTTACAGACCTGTTGTTGAAATTATGTATATTGATTTCATCGGATTGTGCATGGATCAGTTAAACAATCAGGTTGCAAAAATAAGATACATGTTTGGAGGTAAATGCACTGTACCTCTGACAATAAGAACAGAAGGAGGAGCTGGAAGAACACTCGGTGCTCATCATTCACAGAGCCTTGAGGCATGGTTAGTTCACATTCCTGGAATAAAGGTTGTGATGCCCGCAACTCCAGCGGACGCCAAGGGTCTTCTAAAAAGTTCAATTCGCGACAACAATCCTGTCGTCTTCATTGAACATAAAATGCTTTATAACACAAAGGGAAATGTTCCTGAAGGTGAATACCTTGTTCCGGTCGGAGTTGCTGATGTCAAGAAAGAAGGTAAAGATGTCACCATTCTTACATACTCCCGCATGGTATTGTTCTCACTTAAGGCAGCAGAGATTCTTGAAAAAGATGGCATAAGTGTTGAAATTATTGATCTGAGAACCCTTTTACCTCTTGATAAAGAGACAATTAAAAAATCCGTTATGAAAACAAACAGAGTTATAATTGTTGAAGAAGACACAAAAACAGGAGGTACCGGTGCTGAAATCGGAATGACAGTGATTGAAGAATGCTTTGATTATCTTGACGCACCCGTGAAAAGAATCGCAGGGGCTAATGTTCCGATGCCAAAAGCACCTAATCTTGAAAATCTTGCAATCCCTTCTGTTGAAAGTATTGTTAAAGGGGTCAGGGGGGTCATGAAATGATCCATGAAATCATAATGCCAAAACTTGGCGAAACAATGGAAGAAGGATATATAAATAAATGGCTGAAAAAAGAGGGTGAAAAAGTCAGAAAAGGAGAAGTTATTCTTGAGGTTATGAGTGATAAAACAAATTTTGAGGTTGAATCCCAGCACGATGGATATTTAAGAAAGATTCTGATACAACCATCAGATAAACCGGTTCCGGTAACAACGATAATCGGGTATATTTCTGATACTATGAAAGAAGCAATTCCATCTTCTGAATCAAAAATTACAGAAGAAAGAAAACCTTTGGAAATAAAATCAGAAGAAAAACCTCCTGAATTGAAAAAGGAGACCGCTGTCGACAGAATAAGAATAATTGCGAGTCCGGCAGCAAGAAAACTTGCAGGTGAACTGGGCATTGATCTGGAAAAGGTTAAAGGAACTGGAGAAGGAGGAAGAATAGAAAAAAAGGATGTGGAAAATTTTGCATCCAGCATTGAGGCGACCCAAGAACAGTTTGAAAAACAGCAGCTTTCGCCTATCAGGAAAATAATAGCTGACAGATTATCCTGGAGCAAGCAGAATATCCCTCATTATTATCTTTCGACAAAAGTCGTGATGAACAATATTGAACAGCTTAAAGAAGCTTTAAAGAAAAATGGTAAGGATTTTACTTATACAGATCTGATTTTATTTTTTGTTTCAAGGGTGCTGCCGAACTTTCCACTGCTTAATGCGGCTTTTATAAATGGAGAAATTCATCAATACGATTCCATTGATATTGGTATAGCGGTAAACACAGAAAATGGTCTGGTTGTGCCTGTATTGAAAAATGTTTCAGTAAAAAATATTGAAGAAATTTCAAAACTGAGAATTGAATTGACTGATCGAGCAAGAAATGGCAGCCTGAGCAAAGGAGATATTGAAAATTGTAGATTTGTTATAACAAATCTTGGTATGTTTGGAGTTTTGCAGTTTCAGGCGATCATTAATCCGCCCGGAACAGCCATAATGGCTGTGGGTTCAATTGAAAAAGAGCCCATTGTTTCTGGCGAAAGTATTATTATTGGAAAAACCATGTGGATAACACTTTCCCTTGACCACAGAGTCATAGATGGTGCATATGGAGGTGCGTTCCTGAAAGAATTCAGGTCAATAATGGAGAATCCGGGAATTGCAGCAATATGATTTCAAGGATTAAAGAAGATATTCAAACTGTATTCAGGAAGGATCCAGCAGCAAAAAACCTTGTTGAAGTATTACTATGTTATCCAGGACTTCATGCCATATGGCTGCACCGCATCTCGCATTTTTTATGGATACATGGAGCAAAGACTTTAGGAAGGTTTACTTCTCACATTGCACGTCTCCTGACCGGCATTGAAATACATCCAGGAGCTACCATAGGCAACAGATTCTTCATTGACCATGGAATGGGTGTTGTGATAGGCGAAACTTCAGAAATTGGCAATGATGTGTTATTATATCAGGGGGTTGTGCTTGGCGGAACATCCCTTGAAAAGAAGAAAAGACATCCCACGGTAAGGGACAATGTGGTAATAGGTGCAGGAGCCATAGTGCTTGGAGCGATTGAAATAGGTGAGGGCGCAAAAATAGGAGCTGGATCAGTGGTAATAAAGGATGTGCCGGCAGGTTCTACTGTCGTTGGGGTACCTGGCAGAATTGCCGGGGTTCATCCGGTGAAAAAAGTTGACCTTGATCATTCCCAGTTGCCGGATCCTCTTGCAAAAGCACTCTCTATTATTATAGAAGAGCAGGAAAAACTGGCTGAAAGGATAGCAGTTCTTGAAGGAATGGAGGGATTGAAGTCAAAGATTGACACTTATTTTGAAGAGAAGAAAAACGAAATAGCAAGAATGTTTGAACCTCTTGAAAAGGGGAACAAATGAAAAACAAAATCACTGTTCTTATTGTCCTTCTCACACTGGCAAGCCTGTCTTTTGCCGACCAGATTATTCAGCGACATAAAATAAAAAAGGGCGAAAACCTTGCAAGCCTCGCAACAAAATACAACACATCTGTTGAACAATTGAAAAAATGGAATGGCATCACTGGAAATAAAATATATCCAGGACAAATAATCATAGTTGGGAAGTATCAATCCCAGGCAAAAACAAATGATGCCATTTATATTGTAAAAAAAGGTGATAGCCTTTTTTCAATAAGTAAAAAAACCGGTGTATCTGTTGAGAAATTGAAAGCATACAATAATCTTGGGTCTGATAATCTGTTTCCTGGCCAAAAACTTGTTCTGTCCAAAACTGATAAACAGTCCTCTCAGAATAAAGAAAACAGTCAGACCTCTTTTTCAGCAAATAATTACTGTGTAAAGAAAGGGGATACGATTTCTGCCATAAGCAAGAAAACCGGGGTATCTGTTGATGAGATAAAAAAATTGAATAACCTGAAGAATGATAAACTTGCGATAGGACAGAAACTTGTTTTAGGAAGTGAAAAAAAGATAATTGCAACAGATACACAGTATACAATTACCGCATCAAGCAAAAAAATAACTGAGAAAAATGCTGCCAATGTACAGGCAACTGCGCAGGTAAACAGAATAATTGTCAATAAATACCACACCATAAAAAAAGGTGAAACCCTCAGCAGGATTGCCAGCAAATATAATACAAGTGTATCAAAAATAAAAAAACTCAACAACCTCAAATCAAACCTGATTCAACCCGGGAAAACCATAATCGTCGCCAGAATTATAAAAGAAATCCCTCCTCAGATTACCAATCCAACACCAATTGTTCCGGTGTCTCCAAAGATTTACTATAGCGTCAAACTCGGTGACACGATTGAGTCGATTGCTTCAAAATTCGGAATAAGCGTTTCTGCTCTCAAAGAAACAAATCTGCTTTCAGATGGAAAAATCAAAATCGGTCAGACCCTTGTAATTCCTCAGGTTGCAAACATGGTTGATACCATAAAAGAAGAAACATCCTTATCAGGAAATGAAAAAGAAAACTCCGGGTCAAAACTTCTGGCCGCAAGAATAATTGAAAATGCTCTGAACTTTATCAATACTCCTTACAGATTTGGTGGGTTATCAGAAAGAGGAATAGACTGTTCGGGTTTAACAAAAAAATCATATGAAGCGGCCGGTATTTCGCTTCCAAGGACATCAGGAGAACAGGCAAAAACAGGAGAAATAGTCCCCATAAGTGCCATAAAACCAGGAGACCTGCTTTTCTTTGGACACAAAGGCAGGATAAATCATGTTGGAATCTACATCGGCGATAATAAATTTGTTCATGCCAGCCGTGAATCCGGAAAAGTGGTTATCGCAAACCTTGATGATGCGTATTATCAAAAGCATCTGATATGCGCAAGGACACTGATTAACGGCGAACAGGGATACTGGATAGAACAGGAGTCAAACTGAAATGTTTTCAAATAAATGCGGTTGCAGATGGGCGTGCTACGAATGGAAACTGGGAAAATTTTTATATATGGAAAATGAAATACTGAGAATTGGCATACTCGTTGACAAAGGAACAGATATAGTTGAATTTCTCTATAAGCCAGCAGACATAGATTTTATGTGGAGAAGTCCTTTTCCACTTTATAAACAGGGGTTTCCTGAAACCATACATGGAAAACTCGGGAAATTCATTGATTATTATCCCGGTGGCTGGCAGGAATGTTTTCCAAATGCCGGAAGACCCTGCGAATACAAAGGCGCAGACATAGGACTGCATGGAGAGGTTTCAACACTTCCCTGGGAATTTCAAATAATGGAATCAACCTCAAGACTGTTAAAAATCAAATTCTGGGTAAGAACATTGAGAACTCCCTTTCTTCTTGAAAAAACATTGACTCTGCAGTCAGGTTCACCAACTCTGGAAATTAAGGAACAGGTGTTAAATGAAGCAGGAGAAAAAATGGACTTTTTGTGGGGACATCATCCTGCGTTCGGTGAACCCTTTATTGATGGAAATTGCAGAATTAACATAAAAGGAGCAAGGGTTGAAGTTCTTCCCGGTGATGGAATCTCTTTGACAGATCTTAAACAGGGAACAGGGATCTGGCCAGAGGTTGAAGGCATCAACGGAAAACGTGTGGATTTGAGTAAGATTCCTGAACCCGATGCAAAGGTATCAGATGTCATTTTTCTTTCAGAACTCCTGGAAGGAAAGTATGAGATCATAAATCCCAGGCTTTCCCTCGGCTTCAGATTTGAATTTCCCGAGAAAATTTTCAGATATATCTGGTTCTGGAGAGTGGCTCGTGGAAGTTTTGGATATCCGTGGTATGGCCGTACTTACAATATAGCACTTGAACCTTTTTCAGGAAAAGCCATTCTTTCTGAGGCGATCAAGCATGGTTATCAAACAACGCTCGAGCCAGGGAAGACTCTGAGTGCAAATCTCTCAGTAACAGCTTTCCATACCTGAAATGAATGAATTTCAAACAGTTATCGGGCTTGAAGTACACGTGGAATTGTTGACCGATTCAAAAATGTTCTGCGGTTGTTCCACAGAATTCGGAGGTGAACCAAATACCCAGGTATGTCCTGTCTGTCTGGGATTACCAGGTGCCCTGCCTGTTGTCAATGAAAAAGCTATAAGACTTGGCATAAAAACAGCCATTGCTATGAATTGCCATATAAATCAGACATTTATATTTGTAAGAAAATCCTATTTTTATCCTGACCTGCCGAAGAATTTCCAGATTTCTCAATACCGTGATCCTGTTGCATTTGATGGTTATCTTGATGTTAATGGAAAGAAAATCGAGATTACCAGAATCCATCTGGAAGAAGATACGGGTAAGCTTATACATGATGAGCGGACAGGAAGCTGGTCATGCATAGATTTTAATCGGTCAGGAATCCCACTGATGGAAATAGTAACAGAGCCCGAAATTTCAAGTCCAGAGGAAGCAGAAAATTTTTTACAAAAACTTAAAAGACTTATTTCCTACATAGGGGTCAGCGACTGCATCATGGAAGAGGGATCTTTGAGATGCGATGCCAATATTTCAGTAAAAAGAAAAAGCGATCTGAAACTTGGAACAAAAGTTGAAGTAAAAAATATGAATTCTTTCAGGGCTGTAAGAAGGGCTCTTTCATATGAACAGCAGAGAATTATCGAATCGCTGAAAAACAACCAACCGGTAATACAGGAAACAAGGTTATGGAACGAATCACTCCAGATAACAGAAGGAATGAGAACAAAAGAAGAAGCTCATGATTACAGATATTTTCCTGAACCGGACCTGCTTCCCTTTCAAACAGGTGCTGATTTAATTAAACAAACAGAATCGGAAATTGGTGAATTACCTGATGCAAGGGAAAAAAGATTTCGGCAGAATTACGCACTGTCCCCTTATGATTCTGAAATTTTGACTGCTGAAAAATCAATTGCAGATTATTTTGAAAAAGCCCTTAATTTTTATAATAAACCAAAACAAATCGCAAACTGGATAGAGACAGAATTACTCGGTTTGTTGAAGGAAAACAGATGCAGCGCCGATGAGTGTAAATTAAGTCCTGAATTTTTTGCAAAAATAGTCAGGATGGTCAATGAAGGAACAATCAGCGGTACAGCAGGAAAATCACTCCTTAAAGAAATCTTCTCAACAAACCAGAATCCTGAACTGCTGGTCAGAGAAAAAAATCTTGCTCAAATAAGTGATAAAGAAGAGATAGAAAAAATTGTTAAAGAAGTAATTGAGCAAAACCAGCAGGCTGTTGCTGATTATAAATCGGGTAAGACACAGGCACTCGGTTTTCTTGTTGGACAGGTTATAAGAAAATCACAGAATAAGGCTAATCCAAATATTGCGCGAAAGATACTCCAGGAAAAACTATCAGAATAATAAATGTAAAAGGAGAATAAAAATGAAAAAAAAGGTATTAATCTGGATGACCGGATTTTTGTTACTGAGCTTTTTGCTTGGATTTAACCTTGAAACAAGTCAGGCAAGAAAAAATGAACAAGAACTCTACAGAGAGATTGAACGTTTCGTAAATGTTGTAAATATTGTTAAAAAAGGATATGTAACCCCTGTTGATGACAGAAGACTAATCTATGGAGCTCTCAAAGGTATGCTTTCTTCTCTTGACCCTTACAGCGCCTTCTTAGAACCGGAGGCATCAAAAGAACTGCAGATGGAAACCTCAGGTGAATTTGAAGGCGTTGGTATGGAAATCACACTGAAGGATGGCATAATTACTGTTGTAAGTCCCATTCAGGATTCACCCGCATGGAACGCCGGGGTTAAACCTGGAGACAAAATTATAGAAATAGATGGCCAATCCACAAAAGGTATGAATACATGGGAAGCAGCTCAGAAATTACGAGGAAAGAAGGGAACATCAGTCACAATAAGTATACTGAGAGAGCATGCAACAAAAATAATGAAAATTACTCTGACCAGGGAAGTGATAAAGGTTAACTCAGTAAAAAGTTCCATACTTCCCGATAACATCGGATATATAAGGATAACAAATTTTCAGGAAAGAACCAGTAATGATCTTGAGGTTGTTCTGAAAGAGCTTTTGAATCAGCAGGTTTCATCTTTAATTCTTGATTTAAGAAATAATCCGGGTGGATTATTGAATTCAGCCATTGATGTAAGCGAAATGTTTTTACCTCAGAAGAAAATAATAGTATCCATACAGGGCCGCCGTCCCGAAGACAAAAAGGTTTATACATCACAGAAGGCACCATTATGGAATAAACCTCTTGTTCTGCTGATCAATTCCGGAAGTGCCAGTGCATCCGAAATTGTAACAGGAGCGCTCAGGGATAACCTTGAAAAATGTAAAACCATCGGTTTAAAAACATTCGGGAAAGGGTCTGTTCAAACCCTGATGAAACTTGATGAGGATGGGACATCAATAAAGTTAACCATCGCTTACTATTACACACCCAGTGGTTTCAAAATTGATGGAAAGGGCATAGAACCGGACATAAAGGTTGAACAGGGCGATGAAAATGTGGAAATAGGAGTACCGGGAAAAGATCCACAACTTAGAAAGGCTATTGAAGAAGTTTCAAGGATATTGATGGCGAATAAATGAAAACAAGGTCCTTCTTAAAAAAAGGCGCCGGTATACTGATATTGCTGTTAACCTTTTTCATATTGCTCACGGTTTTATTTATTCTCAATGAGATCAAAAGAAAAACACTTCCACAGAAACCACATGAGCAAATTTTGCACAGGTATATTCCACAGGCAGAGAAAAAATCAACTCCTGAAATTGACCTTAAAAAATTCGGGTCTATAGGGAAGATCGTGCTTATCGTTGACGATGTTGGATGGAATCCGGATATTGTTGCTCGAGTCAGAAAGATAAATATCCCGTTAACTCTGGCAATTCTTCCGGACAGCCCTTTCGGACTGAGAATCGCGCAGCAGATATCAAAAGATAAAAAAATAGACGCGATTCTTCATATACCTCTTGAACCTGAAAATTCTGGGTATGAAACAAATATCTCGCATGCATACATTACAACAGATATGAGCGACAGCGAAATAAGAGAAAAAGTGAACCAGTATATTGAAAAATTTAGACCTTATATTTCTGGAATAAATAATCATATGGGGTCAAAATTTACAGCAGACAAACAGAAAATGGAAGTGCTTCTGCAGGAAATTAAAGGAAAAAAGCTGACCTATATTGACAGTCTGACATCAACGAAATCTGTTGGATACAGACTTTCAAAACAGATGGGCATTCCGGCACTGAAAAGAGATATCTTCATTGATAATTCCTCAGATTATCTGGAAATATGGAAAAATCTGGAAGCAGCGGCTAAAATGTCAGAAACAAAAAGTACTGTTATTGCCATAGGACATGCAAGACCAACAACACTAAAAGTAATCGAGGAAAAAATCCCTGAACTTATAAGTCAGGGTTATCAATTCGTTCTTATTAAAGAAGTTATACAATAGCATGATTATCGCCGGCATAGAAACCTCTTGCGATGAAACTTCTGTTGGAATTTTGAGTGATTCACGTATTCTGGTCAATCTTATCGCAAGTCAGGAAAAAATCCATATGCAATTTGGCGGAATAGTACCTGAACTTGCCAGCCGTGCTCACCTTGAAAAAATAGTTCCCCTTTTTAATGAAGCATTGAAAAGAGCAAAAATATCCACAGATCAAATAGATGTGTTTGGCGTGACCAACAAACCGGGACTGAAAGGAAGCCTTTTGATCGGGGTTGGCTTTGCAGAAAGCATTGGCTATGCTCTCAAAAAACCGGTTTACAATGTAAACCATCTTCATGCTCATATAGCAGCGTGTTTTCTCAACAGGAAAATCTCCTTTCCGGCTCTTGGATTGGTTGTTTCAGGTGGACACACAAGCCTTTTTCTTCTCACCAGTCATACGGAATTCGTTCATATTGGCAGAACAAGAGACGACGCATGCGGAGAAGTTTTTGATAAGGTGGGCAGGATGTTAAACCTTCCTTTTCCCGGTGGAGCCAGTATTGAAAGACTTGCTGCCAGAGGCAATGAAAACAGAATAAAATTTCCTGTCGCTTATATAAGGGATTGCCTTGATTTCAGTTTCAGCGGAATCAAAACTGCTGTGTATTACTATATATCAAAAAAGGGTACAGAAAATGCAGCTGATATAGCGGCTTCCTTCCAGAAAGCTATGGTTGATTCAATACTGCTTAAACTCGAAGACGCGCTCAGTTTATATCCGGTACAAAACTTTTTATTCGGCGGGGGAGTTGTAAGAAATAATTATCTCAGAAGAAAATTAGAAAGCTTCCTTAAAAATAAAAAAGTTCAACCAATAATACCAGAACCAGAACTATGTATGGATAATGGCGCAAAAATAGCGATTCTCACAGAACATCTTGTTCTGAAAGGTATAAAACCTGATCCGTACAGAATCTGTGTTCTTCCAACAAAATAAAAATTTAATCTCTGTTTGCAGTTTCAACAGAAACACCACCGTTTATGTATAAGTTTTTAGCGCTCAGATGTTCAGAATAGGT
The DNA here is from genome assembly GCA_964532995.1 of uncultured bacterium. Taxonomy (GTDB): domain Bacteria; phylum Ratteibacteria; class UBA8468; order B48-G9; family DTJG01; genus DTJG01. The sequence goes on along the minus strand of CAZHJN010000023.1, from coordinate 19,594 downwards.
TGTTGAAAAATAATGTGTCCCATCGCCCCTGGAAACGAAAAAAAGATATGGTGTTTTTGCAGGGTAAATTGAAGCTTTCAGAGATTCTTTTCTAGGATTACAGATAGGACCAGGGGGTAATCCTCTGTGCTTATATGTATTATAGGGCGAGTTTATTTTCAGGTCATTCTTATCAAGATTCTTTTTGTTTCCGATAACATATTTTATTGTCGCACAGCTTTGAAGAAGCATGTTCTTTTTGAGCCGGTTGTAGAAAACCCCGGCAATAACAGGTCTTTCCGAATTAATCTCTGCTTCCTTTTCAACAATTGAAGCAATAATAACAATCCTGTTAAGCTCATCATGTTTAAAACGATTCGCATCCGGATATATATCCTTCAAAGTCTGCCAGAACTTTTCAACCATCTTTTTTGCTATTGCCTCCTTTGAAACCCCATATGGAAAGTGATATGTATCAGGAAAAAGATATCCTTCAAGTTTCTGTATTTTTGCAAATTCATCAAATTCAGAACTTGAACATATTCCCTCCTGCTCAAGTATCTTACCTATTTCATGACATGTTATTCCTTCGTAGAATACAAGTTTAAGATAGGCAATCTTTCCTCTGACAATTTTATCAATTACATCATAGATATAAGGTTTGCCTGAAAATTCATAAATTCCGGCACGGAGTTTTTTATCCCCGTTATTTTTTCTTATAATTTTCAAAAACAACCTGGTATTTTTTACAACTCCCTTTTCTTTCAATAAAAGGGCAACCTCATTTGCATTTATATTCTTTGGAATCTCTATGAGCGTTCCAGGCGGTTGAAAATCCCCGTACAGGCTTGCATGATACCTGCCTAAAAGTACTGCGATTGTTATTCCGGTAAAAAATGTCATCCCTATAATTAAACCTCTCATAATCTGCTCTCCATGATTACCCGACGCAAAAAATCAATACCAGCCAGCGCTGCCCTTAGTTTTATCGTGGTCCTTTTACCTGCAAAATAAAATTTCCTTGTCTTAAATTTACTGTTTGTAATTGCAACAGCCATCCACACAAGCCCCACAGGTTTCTCAGCCGTTGCGCCGGATGGTCCCGCTATGCCAGTTATTGCCAGAGAAACATCTGTCCTGCCGTATTTTCGCGCACCTTTTGCCATGGCAATTGCTGTTTCCTCGCTCACCGCGCCGTATTTTTTCAAAACGGTTTTCGGAACCTTTAGGAATTTTTTCTTCAATTTATTTGAATAAGCAACAATGGAACCATTGAAACAATATGAACTACCCGGAATTTCTGTAATGAGATGTCCCGCAAGGCCTCCTGTGCAGGATTCTGCAAAACAACAGGAAAGTTTTTTATTTTTCATCAGAATGAGCAAACTTTCAGGAATTGAAATACCGTTTGCTCCAAGAAATGAATCCTTAAAAATTTCCTTTAATTTGAATTCAACATTATCAAAGAGACTCTGTTTTGACACCGGAAGTTTTAACCAGAGCTCTATAAGATACGGAAGAGCAAGAATCGTCCATTCTCCTCCGGCACAAACCATTTCCTCTCTTAGAATATCTGTTTTCTCTTCCACCACAGCTTCAGGTTCTCCTGCTATACCGAATCCTTTACGAATATACCTTTGGGTTGATGCAGAACAGGTGTTTTCCAGTAATTCCGGAACAACACACGAAATCAACATTTCTTCAAATTCTACTGGCGGTCCTGGAAGTAAAAAAATTGGCTTTTCCATATAATCCAACATCATCCCTGGAGCGGTCCCGAGTTTATTTATAAGTCTTTTAGCTCCTTCTATAATCATTGCCTGCTTTTTATTTCTGTCAGGAATAATTGAAATCTTTCTTTCTCTGAATCTTTCCTGTATTTCATGCCACGCATCCATTGAAAAAATAAGTCTTTTATTAACAAGTTGAGCAATTGCTTCCCGTGTTATATCATCAAAAGTTGGACCGAGACCTCCGCTGATGATAACAGCATCACCATTTATTAAACAGAACTCCACAGCCTTTATTATGTTTTCAAAATTATCATGAACAATTGCATTGTGGTTTACCTCAAAACCATGAGATTCAAGTACCCTGGTCGCTATATGAATATTTGAATTTGCGACATGGGAAAAAAGCTCACTTCCGACGCAAACAAGGCCTATTTTGTTAATATATTTTTTTTCGCGCATCGCAATTTTGAATATTTTGATCTATCAGGAAAGGATAATTTTATCAACTATCAGATCATCCGTAAGATTATACAAATCAACTGAATTCTCGTTTATAATACCGATACCCGGAAAGTTCTTTGGAAGAGCGCTGCTGCCAGGATTTAGAAACACAATATCATCTAATTTTTCAAGACTGGCAACATGAGTGTGTCCTGTAATTACTATATCAATTTTCCATTGTTTCGCAATGTTTAATAATGACTCTTTTGAATATCTGTGGCCATGCGTAACAAATATTCTTTTGTTATAGATGCAAACAAAAGCGAATGGATCACATATTGGGAAATTACTGACAAGTTGATCAACATCAGAATCACAGTTTCCTTTTGAACACACCAGCGGAATCTGCAAAGAATTCAATTCAGAAGCGAGAGAACCCGGTGCATGTCCTTCCGGAACAGGATTCCTCGGTCCAAAATAATAAATATCACCCGCATGGATCAAACAATCAACATCGGCTTTCAGGTACATTTTTATTCTTTCCCATGCTCCGGTTGAACCATGAGTATCGCTGATTACCAGAATAGACATTTATCCGCCTTTTTTCAAAACAGACTTCTTCGGTAATATATCCACATTAAATTCAATGGACAAAGGTTCCTGATTTTCTTTTTTCAGGGATATTCTGATGGTTTTTCTGCCGGTACCATTGAACACCGTATTCAGAATATATCTGCCCTGATGTTCTTTAATTTTAAATTCTGAAATACCATCCACAGTAAACCTGGTTTCAAGTCCAGAAATACTGTTGCCATATCTGTCGGAGACTGAAAACTCAATACCACATTCCTGATTTTCTATAAAAACCAGACTGTCGTTCAAAAGTCTCATAACTGATGGACTGGAAGGAATAACTGAAAAAGTCCTCGACCTGCCCGTATGACCCATTCCGTCATTCACCTCAATAAAGGTTTCGGTAACCGCTTTTTCAAACTTTATTGTTTCCATCCAGATACCTGATGACATATCCTCCTGCACGTACAAAGGAGTGTTTCCACCATCTGAAAACATAAAACCTTTTGCTCTGTTACCATATTTATCGATGGCTTTTATGGTAACAGATATGGCGTTTCCTGCCTCGACAGGAGATTTAATTTCACTTATTTCAAATTTCTCAACAGGACCGGGCCTCACCTTTACTGAACAACTCTCTTTAATTGTTGTGCCTGAAACTGAAAAACTTATTCTGATTTCCCCGGCCTTGCGAAAGACAAAAGGAATGACAATCTGACCATCGACGTCTGACAGAACTTCTGAAAGATATTCAGCATCACCTCCAGCAACGACTGAAATTTTAATTCCTTCTTTTGAAATAATATTCCCAAACATATCTTTTAAAGTAAGCCTGAAATTTACAGCAATCCCCGCATAGACCAGTGAGGGTGGAATAATCTCCATAGATGCAACCTGCGCGGGTTCAACTGTAAATTCTTTTGAACTGTTCCAGACCCCCTTAGAGTCAATAGCTGTTAGAACATTATTCTGATATGCCTTCTTAAAAACTACCATCACATTCGCAATGCCTTTATGAAGTGTAATTTCAGAAGGCTCAACTGTTTGGGAAAAATCAATAATTTTTAGTTTCTCATTGCTCTCATAAGTGTTTCCTTCTCTGTCAACTGCCTTTATGGAAATTGAAACAGGTTTTCCAGCCTGAATTATTGATGGAATATTCAAAAACATGTATGAGTCAAGCTGAGAGATAGGTTTTTCCTCCTTTATCTCTTCTTTTTTCTCATCAGGGACCTGATCCTTTTGTTTCTCAGCCGTTATATTAGAAGCAAGCGGTTTCCTCTCAAAAGAGGGAAAAGATAGATTTCTACCTATAGCAGCGTGACCATCTGCATAAAGAACGCCATAACCACCTGTATGAGGAGTGGGCAGTTCAGGATACAGAGAAGTTATTTCTGTCATCAACCACATACCGGAAGCGCCGGTCGATTGTTTTTCCTTTGCTGCAGACTCATTCCACAGGTAATTTGTTCCGTATCTATTAAATTCTGCAGAAATCGCCGGACAAAAGAAAAGCTGGGATGTTGCGCCATATCTTTTTAACAGATTATGGATACCGCGTGGGTCGTTCGCATCAGATGGATAAAAAACAGCAGATGGAAAACCATCATGGTCAGCCTCAAACATAGCGATTGCCTGACCGATCTGCTTCAGATTATTAATGCAAACAGAATCCTTGCCTTTTTTAACAATCTGATATCCTCCAACTGAAAGTGTTGAAACAATTGCGGCAACAACGGCTATTTCAGTCAGTGTAAATCCCCTCATTTTCATAATAAAAGTATACAAAATTCCCTTATCTAAGTCAAAAAGATTTTTGCATTGATTTGCACTGATTGAAACTTCTGATATAATTTTAGACAAATTTAAAAAAAGGATGAAAATGAAATATCCGGATGTCTGGGGTAAAGGTATAATCTTTGCATTTTCGGGGCTTGAAGGAGAAACCAATTTTGAAAATTCTCTTATAGCCACAACAGCATCAGAGCCAGGTAAGTTTGTTCTAAGAGTAGAAAATGGTATAAATTTTTGTTTCAAGAATTTACACTTATGTAAAAAAATAAATCCTTTGATAATATCCTCAGATGTATTTGTTACAGAAAACCCAAACCTTTCACTGGTGTTTGTTCAGAAAGATATAATCTCGGGCCATTTCTCTGATCCCTTTATCCCTTTTCTGGAAAATTCAACCCAGAACAGAAAAAAAGATATTTTAGTCTCGCAGATTGATACAAAAAGTGGTTCAATTGCTTTGGCCGTGGACGAAAAAAGGAAAAAATTCTCCATTGCCTATGACAGAAAAAACAGAAACGATGCTGTGAAAAAAGCCATCAGGCAATTGAGCGAGTGTTACATTGGCAAACAGATAAGAAAAAAAATCAATTTCTTTGAAAATATTTCGCTACCGCAATTCAAAACAGAAAAAGAGGAGAAAACCTATCTTAAAGCTCTTTCCATAATGAAAGTTAACTGTGAAAGCCCGTATGGAAAAATAACTTATTTGTGGACCACACCCGATAGATGGCCACACAGATATTTGTGGTTCTGGGATTCTGCTTTTCATACCTTTGGAAATAAATTTATCTCCGTAAAACTTGCTGAAAGCACACTCTTTGCCGTTTTAAGCTGTCAGAGAAAAGATGGTTTTATCTCAATCACCATGTCTCCTGATAAAGGCAGACTTTATGAAGAGCTCACACAACCGCCTTTATTTGCATGGGCTGGACTTGAGCTTTTTAACAAAACCAAAAATTACCAGTTTCTTGAAATTCTTTATATTGCCATTTCCAAATACATGAAGTGGCTTTTTAACAGCAGAGATAGAGATAAAGATGGTCTTCTTGAATGGATCACCAACGATTCTCCAGCATCTAAATGCGGTGAATGCGGAATGGATAATTCCCCCAGGTTTGACACAATAAAAAAAAATGAGCCTGTGGCAGCCATTGATCTGAACTGTTTTGCCATCAATGAAATGGAGTGCCTTTCAAAAATTGCCGCAATACTGGATAAAAGTGAAGAATCCCGAATATGGAAAAAGTTATCATTTCAAAAGAAAAAAATGGTGGATACGTTTTTGTATGATGAAAAGGAAGATTTTTATTATGACAGAAGACCAAACGGTGATTTCGTCAGAGTGAAGACACCGGCATCTTTTCTTCCACTTTTCGCAGGAGTTGCATCACCGGAAAGAGCAAAAAAACTGGTGGAAAAACTTCAGAACAAAAATCTCTTCTGGACAGAACTACCACTTCCATCAGTGGCTATAAACGAAAAGTCTTTTTCAAAAGATATGTGGAGGGGAGGGACCTGGTTAAACTACAATTTCCTGATATACAGAGGATTGGTCAGATACGGATACAATAAAATTTCAGGCCAGTTAATAAAAAAGACAAAAAAGGCGGTAGAGGACTGGTATATTAAAACAGGTTCAATTTTTGAATTTTATGATCCGGACAACAAGATTCCACCAGAACAATTACCGAGAAAGGACTGGCTGGGAAAAAGAGGATGGACAAAGACAATTGCTGATTATCACTGGAGCGCCGCAGTATATGTGGCAATTCTAAATGAATTAAGGAGTAATAATGACTGATTTTGAATCTTTTGAATTTAAGAAAAATTTCAAAGAAACCATAGAAAGACATAGAAAAATCCAATCGGCAAAAAAGGGTTGTTTGATATATACGTATCTGCAGGAAGAGTATGAAATAATTGAATCTTTTAAAATACCTGCTCTTGAAGAATTTGACTTTAAAAAGGATGTACTTGAACTCCCAAGACTCATGTGCGACAGAGAAGAAAGACTTTTCAGATTTCGTGCTGATTATCCTGATGATTCAATTCCTGTTTTGGCGCTCCGATATGGTTCCGGAATATTTGCGGCAATGATAATAGGATCATTAAAATTTGGAGCAAATACATCCTGGATAGAACCTGTCGGAAAAACCATAGATGAAACGATAGACTTTCCGTGGGAAAAAGATAACCAGTATATCGACATAGTTCTCAAAGGTTTTCAATATGCAACAGAGAGAATGAAAAACAAATGCTATGTATATCTTTCAGGATATCATTCCCCTCTGGAACTTACTTTTATTCTGAGGGGTTCAAATTTTTTCCTCGATATTTATAACAACCCGGAAAAGGTTCATCAGCTTATCAGACGTTGCGACCTTGCTCTCAGGTGGGTATATGATCTTATAGAAAATAATGTAAAAAAACAGAATCCTGGAATAGTTGCGGCCTTTCTGTGGATGGAAAGAGGACTTCCTTTTCTGAGTGATGATGCGGCCGGGTTGCTTTCTCCGGCTCATTATGCGGAATTTGGTGCACCATACACAGATGCAGTTTTTGAAAGACACGGTGGTGGTTTTTTACATATCCACACTCAGGCATATCATCAGATGAAAAATATCAGTGATATGAAATATTTGACTATATACAACTGGAGGCCTGATCCGAATACTCCGGATGCAATTAGCATACTTGATAAACTGATTTACGGCGCGCAGCAAAAAATCGTTGCCATTGTAGCTGATCCTGAATCGATACAGAATAAGGTTCACCTTTTATCGCAGGGCAGGTTCTTTTTGCTGTGCCTTTGCAAAGACAGAAAACAACAGGAATTCATCACCAATTTTGTTAGAGAAAAACTTCCCATTGCATAGAATAAAATAATCATTGGTTCTTATTGTACACCAAAAAGACCGGACCTGACCAACCAAGAGCATTGGACCGGGTTCTAATTCGAATATAGTAAAAAACAAACTCTCCACAATAGTCCGAGTTTAGATATAATCCACTCAATTTTTCCTTATCCTCAAAAAATCCTTCAAGCCTCCATGTACCAGGATTCATAGAATGAATAACATCACCATTTCTCACAATTTCCAGACAATTTATATCAGTTTGAGCTGCAATACTGAAGGAAATTTTCCTCACCGGGTTATTCTTCACCTTTACCAGACTTCCCTGCTCATATTCATTTACTGACATATTGATAAAAATTCTTTCTCCAGCGGTTGCATAGGTTTTCCTGTTTTTTATAGCATTGAAAATTCCCTGTCTGGTAAACGAATCAGATATTACAGCAGTAAACCCTGGCTGATAGGGTAACACCTCTTTTACCCTGCCTGATGGAATTGAAGTGTGTGTATCAGTGCCTGCGATAAAACCAGCAATAAAACCTTTTTTCAAAAAATCCACAACATAAGCAGGTCCATTGTGCGGTTTAATCAGAGATTCAGGATTGTTACAGTATTCAGAACTTCCCCATTTTGAGTAAATCTCAATCGCCGGCATCAGTTGATGCCCCGGATAAATATCCATTGATATCTCTCCATGCTTGACAGCACGAGATGTATGATGTGGAACAGCAAAGAACTCAAAACCCTGTTGTTTCGCTTTCTCCAGCATCTTATTACTCACGCTTTTTATTGTGCCGTTTTCATAATCCTCAATAAAATAATCCGGAAATTTTGAAAAATAAAAGTTATTATCACCACCGGCTCCGCTTTTGAAAGATGCTTCATAACCAGGGATTGTTATAAAACTTCCGTCCTCATTATGAAGTTCCGCAACATACATGCCTTCCCGCCACTTACCCAAACTGCCACGATTATTGGAAACGTGGTCAGTAACCGCCATCCAATCAAGGCAAGAAAAATACCTCCCTGACGTAAAAGCAAAATGAGCAGACGAGCATTTATTTGCATGACAATCACTCAAAACAGTATGAACATGAGGATCCCCCCAGAAAATACGTGTACCTGATGGAACCTGACAGATAAAAGGATTGCTGAAATATGTTTTGTTACCGAATTCAGCAGATAACCTGAATATACCTTTTTTATTGCATAAGACATTTTTAACAGTGACAATTGCCACTTTCCTTTTTTTAAAAGGGATCCTTGAAGGAAAATTTTCAAAAGGCGTTCTGTCAAAGATTACTTCATCTGAACATTGAAAACAGGGATAGCCACTTTTATCAAAAACCACAATCCTGACATCAAATGGTTCATTAATGAATACTATTGTTGGGAGACAAATCATAACCCCTGCAGGATCTTCCCCAGGGGATTCCAGCATTAAAATCTTCTCAACAATTCTATCGGGAAATGCAATTTCTTCCATATTTGTATTAACTGATTTTACATCATTTCTTTGACTTTTAAAAAAAACTGAAGTATGATTAAAAAAATTGTTGATCAGCTAAAACAATTCCTTTGCATATCATACAGGATGTTTCTTTTGTGATCATAATACAAAAAGTGAAGAAGTCACAAATTGAAAAAGGAATCGTATGAAAAAACTCATTGTCCCTGGTTTGATTCTTTTTCTTATTATTCTCGGTCTGAGGATTTATCAAAAAATATCTGAAAAACCGGCTCCTGGTATAAGTCAGTTGCAAAAGGAAGCAGGTATTCCGGTGGATGTTTTTATCGTTAAGAAACAATCCATTTTTGACGAAATAGTACTCACCGGTGCTGTCGGAAGTGAGGAGGAAGCAAACATTTCGTCCAAAATTCCCGGACGGGTCATTTCTGTGGATGCTGATACAGGTATGTCTGTTAAGGCAAAACAGACGCTCGTAATTATTGATGACTCTCAGCTGAAAATTCAGAAAATGCAGATTCAAAATCAGATTCTTGTCGCTCAGGCAAATATGGATGCCATAAAAATACAGATTAACGATGCTGAAAGAGATCTGAACAGAATGGAAGAGCTCTATAAAGAAAATGTTATATCAAAAAAACAACTTGAAGGTTACCAGGTCAAGCTGGAAACACTTCAGAAGAATTATGAATCCGCACAGAAAAGCCTTCAGGTTGTCAAGGATAACCTGAAACTCATTGATATCCAGATTGAGGATTGCATTGTCAGAGCTCCATTTGATGGAATCATAGGAAACAAAAGAGTGGAAATGGGAGAAATTGTAGGACCAGGACAGGTTCTGATGATAATTTATAACACAAAAAAATTAAATGCACAGATGAAAATTCCTGAAGCATATGTTCCGAAATTGAAATACGGTCAGAATGTCCAGCTTGAACTCGATGCTTTTGAGGGTAAAACAATCACGGGAAAAATAACAAAAATCTCAGGCACCCCTGATCCAAAAACAAGGATGTTCATAGTATATATATCCTTACCCTTTGCAGATTCAGTTATCAAACCCGGCATGTTTGCCAAAGGTACTGTGGCAATTGATAAGAAAACTGATACAATAATGATTCCTGAAAAAGCAGTTTTCGAAGAATCTGGAAAGAAATTCGTCTATATTGTTGAAAATGGCAGGGCAAAAAAGATTGAAGTTAAACTCGGTGAGTATTCCAACGGAAGTGTAGAGATAAAATCCGGACTGTCTGATGGAAATATGGTTGTAGTCTTCGGTAAAGAAAATCTCTCTCCAGACAGCAGGGTTCAGATAATCACTCAAATAAATTCTCAATGAATACAGTAAAATTAGCAATAAGAAGGCCTGTTCTGGTTCTTGTGATATTTTTTATTGTGATGCTTCTCGGTTTTTTCTCGTTCCCAAGATTGAAGGTTGATCTTGCACCACAGGTTGATATACCCATTGTAACAGTGATAACCGCGTATCCTGGAGCTGGCCCTGAACAGATTGAAACACTTATTACGAAACCAATCGAAGATGCAATAAGCACAACAAACAATTTAAAAAACATCAGATCAAGTTCCATCGAAGGAGCTTCCATAGTGATAGCGGAATTCAAGATGGGTTCCTCTGTGGATATTGCCGTAACCGACGTAAGAGAAAAAGTTTCTTCAGTTGTTGGTGATCTGCCAGCAGAAGCAAAACAACCTGAAATTTTCAAGGTCGACATCAATGCACAACCGGTTCTTTATCTTAGTGTATCAGGGCCTGACCTGAAAAAGGTATACGACCTGACCGACAACTTTATTAAACTCAAACTCCAAACAGTGCCTGGCGTTGGAAAGATTGACCTTGTTGGCGGAGAAAAAAGAGAAATCAGGGTTGTTGCGCAACCGGATAAACTCGTCTATTATGGAATTGACCTTACGGGACTTGCACAGAGGCTCAAGCTTGAAAACATAAATATCCCATCAGGTCACTACATAGCGGAAGACAGAGAAGTTTCTGGAAGGGTCAATACAGAATTTGTCACACCTGAAGAAATAAAACAAATCAGCATACCCCTGCTTGACATGTCTATTGGAAGTGTGAGAACCGTGCCACTGGCCGCAATTGCCGAGGTTTATGACACAACCGCTGAACCCCGCGATAAAACCAGGACCAATGGGAAAGAATCGGTGGGAATCACCATTCAAAAACAGCCGGATGCCAATACAATTGAGGTTGCAGACGATGTTCTAAAAATACTACCTGAAATTCAAAAACAGCTTCCTCAGGATGTAACAATAAAGGTTGTTGTGGACACATCAGAGTTCATTAGGGACGCAGTAAAGGACGTTTGGCACAAACTTTTTGTTGCCGCTATTCTCACAGGCATTGTTCTTTTCGCATTCCTATTCAGTCTTGGAAGTACGCTGATTGTCTGTGTCGCAATTCCTGTTTCCCTTATTGGAACGCTCTTTTTCTGTTATCTCTCAGGATTCACTTTGAATATACTATCACTTTCAAGCTTGACTGTTGCTGTTGGCATTGTGGTTGATAGCTCAATTGTCATCATCGAGAATATCCACAGAAGGCGAAGGGAATTAAAGGAAGAAAAGGAAGTTGCAGCGGAAAAAGGCACAATGGAAGTCGCTTCAGCTGTGATAGCAACAATGATAACCCACATGGTTGTATTTCTGCCGATAGTATTTATGTCAGGACTTGTCGGACAATTTTTTAAGGAATTCGGAATGGTGCAGATTTATACCACAATTCTTGCCCTTGGAGTTGGTTTCACTTTAACTCCGATGCTGACAACAAAATTTATCAAGGATACAGAAGAAAAACCATGGGTAAAAAAAGCGGAAAAGAATTTTGAAAATTTCAAGAACGGCTACAGATCCGCTCTTACAAAATTTCTGAAAAAACCGAAAGCAGTCCTTGTCATTGTTGCGATAATGATTCCTCTCAGTTTTATGCTATTGCCACTTATAGGATTTGAAATGGTTACAAATGCTGACGAAGGTATGTATACAATTTCACTTTCAATGCCCCCTGGAACAAGTCTCAATAAAACTGAATCCGTCGTGAAAACAATAGAAGAAAAACTTTTAACAATGCGGGAAACCGAAACTGTCTTTTCTTCGATCGGTAAGATAACAGGTACATTCGCAGGAATGGGTACTCAGGGTCCTGAATACGCTCAGTTACAGGTAAAGCTTAAAGACAGAAGAACAAGGACAACCTCTGAGGTAATGGAAGAAATAAAACCATTTATTGCATCAATTCCAGGGACTGTAACTGTTTCCCCGCAGAGGTCAATCGGTGGTGCGGGTAGCAGACCTCCTCTTGAATTTTATGTTACAGGAACGAATGAAAAACAGGTAATTCAAGCATCTGAACAAATCCTTAATCTTATGAAATCTGTTCCGGGTATTTCAGATGCTGATTCATCGTATAAACCAGGAAAGCCAGAAGTGAATTTTATCGTAAAAAGAGAACCCCTTGCAGAGTATAATTTAAATTCCACGCAGGTTGCCACGATATGCAGGGCTGCTCTTGAAGGAATTGTCTCAACAAAATTCAGGGCCGGAGATAATGAATACGATATCAGGGTGACCATTCCTGAAAAGTCAAAGACTGATATCAGAACGCTGGAAAATTTGCCAGTTGTAAACCCAATGCAAAATATGTTCTTTTTAAAAAGCGTTGCAGAAATAAGACAAACTTATGGTCCGACAACAAAAGAACGGTACGACAGGAAATACAGCGTTACAATACTTGGAAATATCAGTAAACCGCTCGGTTCTGTTATGGAATCACTGAATACCGAAATAAAAAAAATAAATCTTCCGGAAAGCGTGAACATCAATTATGGTGGTATGGGTGAAAGAATGGTTGAAGCTTTTAGAGATTTGTTTCTTGGCATTCTTCTGGCTGTGCTTCTTGTATATCTTGTTATGGCGGCACAGTTTGAAAGCTGGGTTGAACCATTCATTATAATGGGAACTCTTCCACTATCAATTATTGGTATACTTACCGGTCTTTTCCTGACAGGCAAGACAATCAACATCTTCAGCCTGATGGGAATAATAGTTCTTGTCGGAGTTGTCGTGAGTAATGGAATTCTGATTATTAACTTTGCAAAAAACCTAATCTATTCAGGGGAAAAGATTGAAAAGGCAATAATAGAAGCGAGTGTTTCGAGATTGCGACCGATATTGATGACGACTCTCACCATGCTTATAGGATTATTACCACTTGCTCTTGCCACCGGAAAAGGTTCTGCTTTCAAAGCACCTATGGCGGTTGCTGTTATCAGTGGTTCATCGAGTTCAACAGCTCTTACACTTTTTATTATTCCTCTTGTTTATCTTTTTTATGCAAGAAGGAAATTTAAAGATAAGTCATAGGAGAGCCCACGGGGAGATTCGAACTCCCGACCCGTCGCTTACGAAGCGACTGCTCTACCGCTGAGCTACGAGGGCACTGGTAGCAATAAATTATACACGAAAATTTTTATTTATCCAGAATAACTGGATGTTTTCTGATAATGTTTTCAAGAGCATATCTTGCCGCATCATAAATCTCGCTGTATGGATAAAAAAGTACAATCTGTCTGAAGCATTCTTTTGCTTTTTCTTTCTCACCTTTTTCAAGATAAATTTTTCCAAGATTATAGAGTGCATTATCCGCAAGAGCACTGAAGGGATTTTTTCTGATGAACCTCTTATAAGCACAGATGGCCTCTTCGTTTAATTTCAGATTCTGTAAAATTTCTGCAAACCTGTATTCATATGATAATGGTATTGAGATATCAACATACTTTCTTAATGCCTCACCATAGAGAATTGCTGCTTCTCTCTCATCATTATTTTCAATCAATCTGGCAATCTCCTTTTCTGTGTTGTAAACTTTTATCTGCTCATCAAATGGTATTATCCTTAAAGGCAATTCCCCTGATATCGCGGAAAGGGCAGTACAGCCGGCAGAGATATTTTTGATATAACGCATCTTTTGATAAGATTTTGTCATAAATGCAATTGCAAGCCCGGCAAGAAATCCTCCAACATGGGCGCCAAAAGCAATACCCGCAGTGGCACCTGAATTGATACCTGTAAGCATGCCCGCAAATTGCTGAACAAACCAGAACGAAATCCAGAACCATGCAAAAATATCAAAAGTGCCTGAATATATTCTGAAAAAAACGAAAAAATAATACCAGAATGTAATCCTGCTCTTTGGAAACAAAACGACATACGCACCAAGAATTCCTGAAATAGCTCCTGAAGCGCCAATTGAAGGTATTTCCCTGGCATCGCCATAGGTAAATGCCCCATAAAATAAAGCAGCAATAATACCTGAAAATAAATAGAAGATCAGATACTGTAAATGTCCCCATCTGTCTTCAAGATTATCACCCATAAGATAGAGATACCACATATTTCCGATAAGATGCATAAGGCCGCCGTGTAAAAACATTGAAGTAAAAACACTCAACCAGGAAAATCTAGCAGGAATAAAACCATATTCATTAACAATGTACTGGTAGGATTCCCTGAATCCAAAAAGAAAAAAGATAAGGACATTCACAACAATAATTGTGTAGTTCACGAAGGGTATTCTTTTTATTCCAAATTCATCGCGAATCGGCCATAAAAAAAACATATGCTTATCCTTTTGTTTCTGTTAAAATTATATTATGAATAAAAACAATAACAAAAATGCACTCGTAATAAGGCCGGGGAGCCTCGGTGACACTGTTGCCACAATTCCTGTTTTGCTTTCATTGAAAAAAAACTCATTCAATGTTTATCTGATCGGAAACGAAAAAGTTAATGGATATCTTCAGCAAAAAAAAATTATTAATGCTGGCATAGGTTTCTCTGATGCACGGCTTGTCAGTTTTTTTTCAGAAAAGAAAAACATCATAATACCCAATTTCCCGCTTGAATTTGACCTGATTTTTTGTTACATAGAAAAAGATGAAATTTTTTCGCAAAATCTTATTTCAAGTTTTGGAAACAGGGTAATGTTTCATTCAGTGCCAGAAATACCAGAGTGCAATATAACAGAATTCCTCCTCAAACCCCTGAAAAAAATCGGATTGAAAACCTTCTATCCAGAAATTCGCTCAAAAAATGGCAGCAAATTTTTTATCCATCCCGGAAGCGGAAGTAAAAAAAAGAACTGGCCTGCCGAAAACTTCCTCAAAGTTTTCAACACTATACAGAAATACTGTGAATGTAAGATTATCCTTGGGGAATGTGAAATGTCCGATTTTAATTTCTGGGCCGAACAGGCAGGAAAACAAAATCTGATTGTTCCTGATGATTTGATGCAACTTGCCCGGATACTTGAAACCGGAAGTTATTTTATCGGCAATGATTCAGGAGTTTCTCATCTATCGGCATTTCTTGGTTTGCACACATTTATAATATTCGGTCCAACAGATCCAGAAATCTGGGCTCCGGTTGGTGAAAATGTGGTTGCAATAAAATCAGATGTTAACTGTTCTCCCTGCACATCTGAAAAAAGGAATAAATGTAAAACAGTTATGTGCTTGCAGAAAATTCCCGCAGAGCGTATTATATTTACGTTGAAGAAATATTTGAAACTAATAAAACGGGACAATTAGGTGGATAAAAAAATATGGATTATGACATTTTCAATGATATTTATAAACTTTTTGTTGTTGAGCGGTTGCGGAAAAAAAGGCAGTGAAATTGGAGAAAAAGTTGGACAAACACGAACAAAAGCTTTTCAAAAATTTAAAAGTGTAACACACCAAGATAACCTGATGTATCTGAAAAATAAACTGAATACTTACAAAAGACAGAATGAAAGATATCCTGACTCTCTGCAAAAACTGGTAGATGAAGGCTTCATTGAAAGGATTCCTGAACCACCTGCAGGAATGCAATATGATTATGACCCCGCAACCGGGAAGATTACCCTGAAGTAAAACAGTGACATTTTTTGAAATTTCCTGTATAATATAACTAAATCGGGGCGTAGCGCAGCTGGCTTAGCGCGCTTGGTTTGGGACCAAGAGGTCCCCAGTTCAAATCTGGGCGCCCCGACTCTGAAAACATGAAAAAAAAGGCGTTCTTCTCAATCTCAGGTATCATTCTGGTAGTAAACTCACTTCTATTTGCGGCAAGGGTGGAAATCCCATCAATAACCGTTGCAAATCCGCAATCTCAACCATTTGTTGATGTAAATGTGTATTTTTCCTGTGAAAAGAACTTCTCAGGCTATCAGATTGCGATTCAGTATAACCAGCAGGTCCTGAAATTGCTGGAGGCAAGTAAGGGACCAGCAGTTTCTTCATTTACCACACTGACGAATACAAGCACTCCCGGAATAATTAGAATTGCCGGATTTAACCCGACACTTTCAGGGATATCTGGAAATGGTATTCTCGCTGTATTGAGATTTCAGGTTATTAATCCCGGTTATTCAAATTTAATACTGTCATCTGTTAAACTTTCAGAGGCTTCCGGTCAATCAATGCCATGCTCGGTTTCATCGGGATCTGTCAGAGCAGGTGAAACCGCTCAACCTGAGAAAGCATCGGAAAAACCTCAATCAGAAGAAACAAAATCAAAAGAAAAACCAAAAACAGTTCAACCTTCGATAATTGTACCGAAGTCTGAACAAAAACCGCTGCCTTCAACCATCCAGGAACAAGCGCCGGTAAATATTGAAGACATGGATATTGATGAGCTGCTACTGGCTCTTGAAATGCAAAAATCTCAAGAACCAAAAGAAAAACCACAACAGAAACCATCCAACAGTGTAACACTGCTTGTCCTTTCAGAGTATGGAAATCCCATTCCTTCAACAGGTATTACCACATTTACAAAAGGCGATAGAGTGGATTGCAGGGTCGAAAGTGAGATTCTCATCAGCGATATGGAAAAGGCCGTATGTCTTGGTTGTGAAGGAAAAGGATCCGCTTATAACACAAAGAGTAATTCAATCTCTTTTGTGATAGAAAAAGATTCAAAGATTGAATGGAGATGGAAGAAGGTACCTGTGCCACCCGGACTTTTAATCGAAGTTCAGAAAGAAGTAAAATTACCGCAGGAAGGTAAAACCACAATTCCCATAAAACTCAGATTTATTGGCGGCTTTGATGAAAGAGTCATTTTGCAGGCTGAGTCAAAGAATTTTGATTGCATATTTTCTGAAACCATCTTAACAAGAGAAAAAAATGAGACACAACTGTACTTAAATAAAAAAACAGAATTATACTGTGGAACATATGAAATTGAAATTGTTGCCATATCAAAAGAAAGCAATCTGAAAACCTCAAAAAAAATAGAAATAAGCCTCTATGGATATGCGATGCTCGGTGATATAACAATGGATGAAACATCAAAAACAGTAAAAATTCCTCTGGAAATAAAGGGAATATTCAATGATATATCAAGCTTTGAAATGATTCTTGCAATGGAGGAAAACCTGAAATTTATCAGGATTGAAACAGAAAAAAACATAAAACCATTTACAGGATATTCTCAAAAAGGAAGGATATTAAAAGTCAGTGGAGGAATCGTTCCGTCAGTTGCGATAAAAGATAACAAAATCTTCAATTTTGTTTTCCTGTGTTCAAAGGATTTTGATAAAAAAATGATAAAGTTGCTCGGTTTTAAACTCTGGAATAGTAAAGGAGAACCTTTACCGATTTCTGTCAGATGAAAAGATCTCTTTTTTTTCTATTTTTCTTCTTATTTTTTTCCTCATTTGCATATCCTGTGTCAAAGTGGACAATCATGATTTATCTTGATGGCGACAATGATCTTGAGAAATATGCAATCAATGATTTTCTTGAAATTGCATCTGTTGGGTCCACAGAACAGGTAAACCTCATCGTTCAATTCGATAGAATTTCAGGTTATGACACAAGATATGGCAACTGGACAAATACTCAAAGATTCAGGATAACCCGGGATATGGAACCAACAGTTGAAAATGCAATAAATAACTGGGGAGATGGACTGGGTGGAAGGGAGGTAAACTCCGGAGATCCGGAAAGTCTTTCTTCATTCGTAATCTGGGCAAAACAAAACTTTCCTGCTGAAAACTATGCGCTCATTCTATGGGACCATGGAGATGGCTGGCGTTCAATGAATTATACAGTGGAACAAATTGAAAATCAGTTGAATAAACCGGGCTTAAGCAGGGAAGAAAAGGATAGTCTGAGAAAACTTGCAAAAGAACTGAGAAGGAAAATACACGCAAGAAGGTATCAGAAAAGTGTCTGTTTTGATAACACGTCCTTTGATGAATTGACCCTTAAAGAAATAAGTCAGGCTCTTTCAAACCCTGATAGTTTTGCTGACATTATCGCATTTGATGCCTGTCTTATGGGAATGTTTGAGGTTGCCTATGAAATAAGAAACTGCGCCACATATATGATTGCTTCTGAAGAAACAGTATACACAACAGGATTTCCTTATGATTTAATTTCACAGGACCTTGTAAATAATTCATACTATCAACCAGAACAATTTGCAGAGAAAATTGTCCTTCATTATGAAACCTATTATGGAACTTATGGCACAGAGACACTTTCAGCAATCAATCTTTCCTTTGCCCAGCAGGTTTTTGATGCAATCAACAGTTTCTGCCAGACCGCAATTTTTCTTGATAACCAGTGGCTTTATCTTTATATTGCACTTTCTCAAACTCCTGTGTTTGATGATCCTGACTACAAGGATATGAAAAGTTTTTTTGAGGGTGCCCTGAATAATGTCTCAAATCAGGATTTAATCAATCAAACAGAAAATCTGCTTTTACTTTTAGATACGATGATAACAGCAAATTTCGGTGAACCAAAAGGAAAAGGATTATCCATCTATATCCCTGATAAATCAAATGGAATTGACCCTGCCTATAATCCGGACAATCTGAGTTTTGCCCTGGGTCTCTGGAAAACATTTCTTCAAACATTTTACGATTCTGATATCTCAAAAGGTTTTACAGTCCTAATAAATGAAGGATTTGATTCAGGATTGCCTGATGGATGGACAGTTGTGGATGGAAACAATGATGGTAAAACATGGACTTCAACAAATCCCAAAAACAGATATATCCAGGAATTGACAGAACCATTTATGATTGCTGACAGCGATTGGGCCGGCAGGTTTTGGATGGACGAACAGTTAATAACAAAACCCATCACAGTTGATGGTTCAAAAAGAATATTTCTCGTGTTTGACCATTTTTTTAATGCCTATGGCTCAGAAATTGCGGATATTGACATAAAGGTAGATTCAGGTCTCTGGCAGAATATGAAAAGATATCAATATCAGGATACCAAAGGAACCCTGATTATCCCGGTTTATCAATACATCAGCCAATCTGAACCAGTTCAGATTCAAATCAGATGGAATTATTATAATGCCTATGATGCCTGGTACTGGGCAATAGATAATGTGCGACTGCTTATGGAAGGAATAAAATTAGGAGATATCAATGGGGATAGCATAATTGATATTTCAGATGTGATACTATGTTTGAGGATGGCAGTGGGACTGGATGTATCCAATCCAGTTACTGCTGATATGAATGGAGATGGAGCAGTTGACATTTCAGATGTGATACTGATACTGAGAAAAGCAGTGGGACTGGATTGAAAAAAAAGGAATTAGAAAAAATAGGATTTACTGAAAAATCTTTCAATTCACAGGCAGGTATAATGTGTACTATCTTCAAGTGATGGTAACAGTTACTATTATGCAGTTGGGTGGGAGTC
>CAZHJN010000022.1:0-32893 GCA_964532995.1 uncultured bacterium | reverse complement strand
GCAAAGGAGGAAAAAATGGAAAAAGGATACAGGTTTTCTTTTGGACCATGGAACATTCATACTGGTGCAGACCCATTCGGCCCACCTGTAAGGGATGAATTCTCTTTTGATGAAAAACTTGATATCGCTGTGAAATTGAAGTTTGATGGAATTCAATTCCATGATGATGACATAGTGGATGTAAATCTTTCTGCTTCTGAAATTGAAAAAAAGGTAAAAGAGGTCAAAAAAAAGCTTGAGGATAGGAATCTTGCTGCTGAATTTGTTGCTCCAAGGATATGGGAACATCCTCTCACAATTGATGGAACCTTTACATCCAACGATCCAGAGGCAAGAAAATATGCTGTTGAGAGAACAAAAAAAGCGATTGATATCGCAAATCTCATCGGCACAAAAAATATTGTTCTCTGGCCTGCAAGAGAGGGTACATACAATCGTGAGTCAAAGGATGCAAAATCAGCCATTGACAGATTTGTTGAGTATCTGAATAAGGTTCTTGAATATGATAAAAGCATAAAAATACTTGGTGAGATGAAGCCCAATGAACCCATGGACAGTTGTTTCTGCCCCACAACAGGTCATTTTCTTGCTATTGCATCAAGGGCAATTGACCCTGAAAGGGTGGGGGTGCTTATAGAAACTGCACATGCACTCCTTGCAGGGCTTGAGCCATCAGATGAGATGGGTTTTGCTCTTTCTTTTGGAAAACTATGGGGAATACATCTCAATGACCAGAATGGACTTAAGTTTGACCAGGACAGGACATTTGGAGCTGTTAATCCAAAAAGGGCATTTTCACAGGTTTATCTTCTTGAAAAATATGGCTACGGGAAAAACGGAGAATATGTTGGACTTGATGTCAAGGTATTGAGAACCCAGAAAAAAGAAGTATCTTTCAAACACCTTCAATACAGCAGAGAAATCTTTTTGTGTCTTGTTGATATAGTGAGGTCTCTTGATGAATCAAAGCTTGAAGAATTGAGAAAGAGTCAGGATTATGAAGAGATAGATCATTACATAACAATGAAACTTCTTGGCAAATAACGGAGGTTGATATGTACAGAATGGGTGAAGAGGAAGTAAGAGAACTGAGGAAGGTTTTCAAAGCAAAGCAACTTTTCAGAGTTGGTGATCCCGCAAACGGACACCTTCAGGAGGCTGTCAGGTTTGAGCAAGCATGGGCAAAGCATATCGGTACTGAATATGCTCTTTTGATGTCTGGAGGAGGAACTGCCGCTCTGATGTGTGGTCTTATTGGTTTTGGAATAGGACCTGGAGATGAGGTTTTGATACCAACCTATACTTTCATGGCAACAGCGAGTGCAGTTCTTGCAGTCGGTGCCATACCTGTTCTTGTTGAGGTTGATGATTCCTGTACAATGAATCCGGATGATTTAGAAAAAAAGATAACTCCACAGACAAAAGCAGTTATTCCTGTTCATATGGTTGGTATGCCCGCTGATATGGAAAAAATATGCAATATCGCGAAAAAACATAATCTGAAGGTTCTTGAAGATGCCTGCCAGGCAGTTGGAGGAAGTTTCAAGGGTAAAAAACTCGGTTCCTGGGGAGATGCAGGAGCCTACAGTTTTAATGTATTCAAAATTATAGGAGCCGGTGAGGGTGGCGGATTTGTTACCAGTGACAGACTGATCTATGAAAGGGCTTCAATCTTTCATGATAGTGGTACAGCCTTCAGACCTTATGCAGGAGATTTCACAATTCCAATTTTTCTCGGTCTTCAGTTCAGGGCAAGTGAGATAATGGGCGCGATAATGAATGTTCAGCTGCAAAGATTGGAAGGGATACTTGCTGATTTGAGAAAGGTTAAAAGAATATTTATGGAAGAACTTGATGGAATTTGTGAATTTGCCAGATCAAATGATATTGAAGGTGATTGCGGGGTTGTTGTTGCTTTCAGGTTTGAAACACCTGAAAAAGCCCTTGAATTTGCGCAGTCTGAAGGAGTTGGTGGGTGGAGGCCTCTTGATAGCAGGAAACATGTCTGGTTTGACTGGGAGCCGATTGTAAACAAGCGGATTGGCGGTCATCCAGCAATGAATCCATATAATTTCCCACAGAACCAGAATCTGAGAAAGGATTACACAAAGGAAATGTATCCGGAGTCAATTGATAATCTCGGAAGAACTGTTTTCATTTCATTAAATCCTGATTGGAAACTTAAAGAGATAAAGGAAAGAATAAAAGCCTGCAGGAAAGCAGCAGAAAAATTACATTAAATGGAGAAAAAAATGTCTTTTCAATTTTTTGATGCCAATGTTTTCATTGGGAGACCGCACAATGAGCTTTTTGGTGCTGTAAAGAATGCAGAAGAACTGATTGATGAAATGGACAGACAGAATATCTCAAAGGCTATTGTCTGGCATATCTTTCAGTATGAGGGATCTCCTGTTGAAGGTAACAGAATTCTTGCTGAGGAAATCTCAGGGAAAGAGCGTCTTTATGGTTGCTGGACAATACTTCCTCCCCAGACACAGGAAATAATCAGAGGTGATTTTTTCAAAAGGATGAAAGAAAACAAAATTGTTGCTCTGAATGCATTTCCTGACTGGCACAGGTTCATCCTTGACGATACTTCTTTCGGTGATTTTTTCCAGCAGCTCATTGAAAGAAGGATACCTGTTTTTCTGACAATGGGAAGGAGCTGTATCAGCTGGGATGGACTTTACAGGTTGATGAAAGAATTTCCAAAACTTACCTGTGTTCTCTGCGATATCGGGATATGGGGTGTTGATAGATACACCTGGCCTTTGCTTGAAAAATATGAAAACTTTTATCTTGAATCAAGCCTTCTTTCACTTGAAGAAGGCGGTATTGAGGCAACTGTGAGAAGGTTTGGTTCTGAAAGAATTCTGTTTGGAACAGGATTTCCTGTCAGATACCCGAAGGCTGCAATTTTGCAGCTTGTTCATGCTGATATTTCAGATACTGATAAACAGAACATCGCGTCAAAAAATCTTGAAAAAATTTTACAAGAGGAAAAACCATGAATACTCTATGGAAAGAATTTCTTGAAAAAGGTAAGATTGACAGTTGCCCTGTTTATGATATGCACGCTCATATGGGCTCTTACAGCAGAATCTATTTTCCTTTCGGAGATTTTGACCCTGAAATAACAGCAAAAAGGCTTGATAGGGCAGGGATAAAGATGCTAATTTTCTGTTCTCACTGGACTCTTTTTTCACCTGATATCGGAAACAGGGCAAATATAGACGTTGTGAGAAGATTACCAGATAGATTGCGTGCTTATTGCGGTCTTAATCCAAATTATCCTGAAATCATTGAAAAGGATGTTGACCAATTTGAACAGTATAAAGATGTTTTTGTGGGTTTCAAACTTCTTGCAGACTATCATCAGAAGCCAATAAGCCATGAAAACTATGCACCAGCCTGGAAATATGCTGATAAAAATGGCCTGCTTGTTTTACTGCATACCTGGGGTGGAAGTCAGTATGATGGTCCTGAACAGATCAGGATTGTTGCTGAAAAATATCATGGTGCAAAGATACTTATGGGTCATTCGTGCCATGGACAGTGGGATAAAGCAGTTCAACTGATGAAGGATTTTCCAAATGTCTATGCAGAACTCTGTGCGGTTGTTGATGATAGAGGAGGATTTGAAAGATTCATTGATGAAGTCGGTTCAGGCCAGATTGTTTTTGGAACTGACTGGCCATGGTTCAATCATCATTACTATATAGGTGCTGTTCTGGATGCTGGTATTTCTGACCAGCAGGCACATGATATCTTTCACATAAACGCTGAAAAACTTCTGTCCGGTTTAATCTGAATGTTTCATTTCAATTTCTGGGATATTGTTTTAATCTGTGTTGTTGCCATTCAGGCAACAGTTCTTACCTATACCTCTGATCCAGAAAAGAAGTCTTTGATACTTATTTTCCCTTTTCCATTCACGTTTGCAACAATATCCCTCGGCGGGCTGATTAATGCCACAAATGTTGTTGGACTTGTCAATCTTACCATTTTTACCTCTGGAGTATGGTTTTTCCATTCAAAACTCAGGATAAACATTGTGTTTTCCATTGCATTTTTTGCGATTGTTTATTGTATTTTGGGTGTGATCTGTGCGAAAATACTGCCTGAAACAGATACTGCTTTCTGGGTATCTGCTTTTGTTGTTTTGCTTTTTGCTCTGGCGCTTGCGTTTTTTACTCCCTGTGTCAAGGAAAATCCTTACAGAACAGATTTGCCTGTATGGATAAAGATTCCTGTGATTGTTGCGGTTGTTTCTTTTCTTGTGGCTTTAAAGAAATATCTTTCTGGTTTTATGAGTGTTTTCCCGATGGTTGGTGTAATCGCAGCATACGAAGGAAGATTTATGCTAAGAAGCATATGCAGACAGATGCCTTTATTGATAATATGTCTTGTATCGCTTATGATGGCAGCAAAAATCCTTTTGAAGTTTACAAACATTTATTTTTCTATTGCCTTTGGATGGATCATTTTTATTGTGGTCCTGAGATTAACAGGTAAATTCCTCTGGAGCCAGTTTTGCATGCAGAAATTGAAAAATTAAAATTTGTCTCAGAGTTTGATGGGCCAGGTCAGGAATGCCTTTTCAGAGGCTCATGGAAGTTTCCTGCCAGTGGGATTGTTGTATATCTTCACGGTGCCACAAACCACATGCAACAGGGATTTAACAGGGAAATTTTCAATGGAATATTTGCGAAAATTCAGGATTTTCTTTATGCTGAAAATTTTGTTTATGCGTGTCCTGAATACAGGGGAGATTCATGGATGAATCCGGCTGCAGAACATGACACAAGACAGCTCACAGGTCTTCTCAAAAAAGAGTTCAAAACTGAAAGGGTTTATATAATGGGGGGTTCAATGGGTGGAACAAGTAGCCTTATTTTTGCTTCAAGAAACCCTGATTCCATCAATGGAGTTCTGGCGTTGTGTCCTGCGACAGATATGGAAAAGCTGTATTATGAATGGATAAATGGAAACCAAAATCAAAAACAGCTTGCATACGGAATTGAAATTGCATACGGTGGGAATCCTGAACAGTCAAGAAAAGAGTATATGGAGCGATCAAGCATAAGGCATATGAAGGCATTGAAAAACATACCAATCGCAATAATTCATGGAGATTCTGATAAATTGATATCGGTTGAACATTCAAGGTACTTTGTTAGGAACGCAGTGAAAGAAAAAATAAGCATTTTTTACCATGAGATAGAAAATGGGGACCATGATTCACCTGTGAAGGATTTTCATCCTGTAGAAAAAGCTATGAACTTTCTTTTCACTCAAGTGCGATAAGTAAAATAGATGCACATGCGATAAGAAGACCAAAAATCTGGCGTAAATCAGGTTTTTCCTTCCAGATTATGTGTGCAAGGATTGTCACAAGCAAAAGGCTTGCGCTGCTTGCAACGGGAAAAAATACAATCCCGGGAAGTTGTACGATTGCTTTAAGAGAGCAAATTCCACCAGCAATAAGAAGAAATCCAATTACCCAGCCAAGGGAAAATTCTAACCTGCTGATTTTATTCTTTTTCAGTTTCACTGCTGTGATGGCAGCCAGAAGCGCAGAAATGTGAAAAATGAGCAGATATGAATTTACGGAATCTTTTGCCACTTCACCTGCCATTTTCCATGTTGTATCTGATATACCGCAGAGAAAAAAGCTTATAAGAATATATCTCAACCACATTTAGTCCTTCTCCTTTTCCTGAAGAAGATAAATCGCCAGTGGCACAAGAAGAAGCCCTATCAGTTGTCTGATGCCAGGAATTTCCTTCCAGAAAAAAATGGAAGCGATGGTTGGTATAACAACAGATAGATTAACAGCAGTCCATGAACTTGATATTTTGCCGTATTTCAGCGATAGAAGCAGAGCCAGTCTTGAGATGAATATTGTTATACCACCTGCAAAACCAAGAAATGTTACTGCGGTTGATGGTTGGAATTTATCGAAGAATAGCATAAAAAGCGTGATGAAGAATACAGCAGAGATTCTCTCAGCTGCAATTATTGATATACTATCGCAGCCAGCCTGATTTGCATACTTGTATATCAGAGCAACAATTGCAAAAATGGTCGCGCTTAAAAAGAGATAAACCATTTTATTCTGAAAGGGCGACTTTCTTAACTGCTTCTGCAACTGCCTTTGCTACATCCCTGTTAAATGGCGAGGGAATAACATATTCAGGATTCAGTTTTTTTTCAGGGATGATGCCTGCTATTGCTTTAGCTGCTTCTATTTTCATTTCCTCTGTGATCTGCCGTGCTTTAGCATCAAGTGCTCCCCTGAAAATACCGGGAAATGCAAGCAGATTATTTATCTGATTCGGATAATCGCTTCTTCCTGTACCAACAATGAATGCTCCCGCCTTTTTTGCTTTTTCCGGCATTATCTCAGGAACAGGATTTGCCATCGCAAAAATGATTGGATCGGGTTTCATGCTTTTTACCATCTGTTCTGTTACAAGACCTGGGCCTGAAAGACCTATGAAAATGTCCGCATCGCAAAAAGCATCGGCAAGATTACCGCTTTTTGAATTCACCAGGTATCTAAGAATCTCACGCTTGGCAGAATTCATTCCATTTTTTCTGCTTTTGCACAGTATTCCATTTCTGTCGCACATCAGAATTGTTTTTATTCCATACCTGCGAAGTATCTTTGTAACCGCAATTCCTGCTGCACCGGCGCCATTGATAACAACCCTAACACTTTCCGGTTTTTTTTCAACAAGTTTCAAACTGTTGATGATTGTCGCAAGCACAACCACAGCTGTTCCATGCTGGTCATCGTGAAAAACCGGAATTTTCAATTTTTTCTTCAAGGTTTTCTCAATGATAAAACATCTTGGGCTTGAAATGTCTTCAAGGTTTATTCCACCAAATCCAGGCGCAATAGCACAAACTATTTCAATTATTTTTCTGACATTTTTTGTTGAAAGACAGATGGGATAGGCATCGACTCCACCAAATTCCTTGAAAAGTATTGCCTTGCCTTCCATTACAGGCATTGCTGCTTCTGGCCCTATGTCTCCAAGTCCAAGCACCGCGCTTCCATCACTTACAACAGCCACTGAGTTTGCCTTTATTGTGTATTTATAGGCAAGAGAAATATCCTTTTCAATGATTCGGCATACATCAGCCACACCCGGGGTATATGCGATTGAAAGGTCTTCTTTTGTTTTCAGGGGTGTTCTTATTGAAATTCCCAGTTTTCCTTTAATATGCGCTTGAAGAATTTTTTCTCTGTCAATCTTTATCATATAGTTCTCCGTTTACCGTTAATTACCGCCATTGCTTTTTCAATACCCTCGTTCAGAATCAGTTCAACAGCCATAGTTCCATCAGTTATCAGTTGCTGTACAATATCTTTTTCTTCCTCTGGAAAATCAGACAGTACATATTCAACAAGGTCATGTTTTGGTTCTGGCATACCTATTCCCATCTTAATTCTCGGAAATTCTTCTGTTCCAAGATAATCTATTATTGACTGAACTCCCTTGTGGCCGCCACTGCTGCCTTTTTTTCTTATTCTCAAAACACCTTTTTCAAGGTTTATATCATCATAAACCACCATCAGCTCCTGGGGTTTTATATCAAATTTTGTGCAAATACTGAGTGCAGCCAGTCCACTTTCATTCATAAATGTGCGTGGAGCAGCAACAATCACCTGTTGTGAGGATATTACTATTTCAGATGCAGAAAAATACTTTTGTTTCCAGACCTGATTGGTTGAAATTGCTTTTTTACGCAGCTGTTCAATAAGTCTTGCTCCTATATTGTGCCTGTTTTTGTGATATTTCTTCCCTGGATTTCCAAGACCGAGGATAACCACTTAAGTACCTTTTTCAGTCTCTTTCTTAGCTTCTTTTTCTTTTCTTCGCTCTTCAGCGATCTCCTCGGTGATAACCTTGGGTTGCTGAACTTCTTCTGTCTGGGCTGCAGCTACTTCTTCTGTCACAGGTACCTCTTCTGCTTTAGGAGCAAGTATTGTAACAACCACATGCTCAGAATCCACAAGCGCACGAACGCCTTCAGGGAGTTTTACATCCCTTATGTGGATACTCTGATTTATTTTCAGATTTGCAATGTCAATCTCTATGTTTTCGGGAATTGCATTTGGCAGTCCTTCAACCTCAATTTCTCTTAATTCCTGTTCCAGAATTCCACCTTCTTTTACATCCGTGCATTCACCGATCAGTTTCACAGGAATACTCAGTCTGACAGGCTGATTCTTACCTATATGATAGAAATCAATATGAAGTATTTCACCTGTAATAGGATCCACCTGAATGTCTTTCACTATTGTTTTAAGCTGGTTCTGAGAGCCTGATTCTTCAATGGTAAGGTCAGCCATTATGTTGTGTGCGGCAGAGTGCCTGAATACTTTCTCTGCAGATTTTCTGTCAACATAAATGAGTTTGTTTTCTTCGCCTGCACCATAAAGTATACCGGGTATCAAACCTGTTCTTCTGAGCGCCCTGGCAACACCCTTGCCAGCAGAATCTCGTGGCTTTGCAATAAACTTTTCCTGTTTTTTCTCTTTTTCTGTCATTTTTTGTTCCCCCGAAGGTAAATAAAAGCAGCAAATAAAGTTTACCATCAAAAGCGATATTGTCAATAGTACTATTATATGGTAAAAAATATCGTTATGGAAATCCTTTTCAGAAAAGAACTTCTTGAATACAGAGAACCAGGGCATCCAGAAAGTCCAGAAAGGCTTGAAGCAATCGTCAGTTTTCTCAAAAAGAAAGGAAGGAACAATTTCTTGGAGTTTGAAGAAGCTCCAGAATCACTGCTTTTAGAGGTACACTCACAGACACATATTGACATTGTGAAAAAAAACAGCTTTTTTGATCCGGATACGCCTAATATTCCCGATATTTACAGATATGCCTCTCTTGCTGCAGGTGGTGCTGCTTTTGCCGCTCACCTGGCGCTTGAAAAAAAAGACGCTGTAGCGCTTGTGCGTCCGCCGGGGCACCACGCAGGAAATGGATTTTTAGGTGGATTCTGTTACTTCAATAATATCGCTGTTGCTGTCAGACAATGCCTGAAATCAGTAAAAAAAGTTGCTATACTTGATCTGGATGGCCATCATGGTAATGGCACAGAGTCTATATTCAGGGATTCAAAACAGGTTGTATATGTTTCAATACATCAGGGTTATGCGTATCCATATACAGGAGTTATGAGTTTTTCAAACTGTTATAATTTCCCTGTTAAAAAGGGCACAGGATTTTCTGATTATAAAATCTGTCTTTTTGAGTCAATAGCCCTGATAAACAGGTTTGGCCCTGATATAGTCGGGATTTCACTCGGTTTTGATACACATAAAAATGACCCTTTGCTTGATTTTTGTTTCGGTGATTCAGATTATTATCATATGGTGAAGATGATAGCCACAGGTATTTCTGTTCCTGTTTTTATTGTTCTTGAAGGCGGTTATGATGTAAAATCAATCGGTAATAGTTTTTTCTGTTTTCTTTCTGGCTGGGAAAGATGTCGTTAACGCTTAACAGAAAAAGGATTTCAGAATGAAAAACATAAAGGTCATTTTTGAGCCTGGTATGATTGAGGTTGAAGTGCCTTATGGAAGCAGAGTAATTTCTGCTATTGAAAAAGCAGGAATTGCTTTTGAGCTTCCCTGTGGTGGAAAAGGTATCTGTGGGAAGTGCGGTGTAAAAATTCTTGAGGGTGCATCAGCCCCAACTGAAACCGAAAAAAAACTGCTTGGTGAAAAAATAAAAGATGGATGGCGACTTGCCTGTCAGTCAAGAATTTTTGCTGTTTCAAGAATTTTTATTGAGAGCGGGGCTCCATCATACCACAAGATTCTGACATCAAAATTTTTATGTGAGAAGTTTGAAAAGAACCCATCTTTTATGAAAAAAGATTTTCATATTCCATCAATTACTCTTGAAAATCCTGTTTCCCTTCAGGAACAGATTGCTTTTCACCTTGGTTTGGACACAGAATCAGTTAATCCTTTTATTTTCAGAAATTCTTCACTCTGTCGGGAAACTGAATTCACTGGCATTTTTTATAATGGAAGGCTCATTTCTATTGAAAACCGGGGTGCAAAAAATCATATGTATGGCATTGGTTTTGACCTAGGTACAACAACAATGGTTTTAACCGTATTTGACCTGGAGGAATGCCGTGAAATAGTAACAATTGTCAGACCGAACCCGCAGATAAAATTCGGGGATGATGTGATAAGCAGAATTGACTTCAGTCTGAAAGGTGATGGATTGAATAAACTCAATGCGGTTATTGTTGACGAAATAAATAAAATGATAGATGTAGCGGTAAGAACAGCGGGCATAAAAAATCAAAACATATACCAGTTTGTTCTGTCAGGAAACACTGTTATGGAACATATTTTTTTGAAACTTCCCTTGAATTCTATGAGCAGGATCCCTTTTAACCCGGTGATTAAGGGACCTGTTGAGACAACTGCAACAAGGACAAATTTACATATTAATCCTGAAGGTATTGTTTTTGTGTTTCCTGTTCTGGGTGGTTTTGTTGGTGGAGACACAGCCGGTCTTATTCTTGCCACAGGTATACACAGGTCAGAAAAAATTCAGATGGGTATTGACATTGGAACAAATGGAGAGATAGTTATAGGAAACAGAGACGGTATTATCGCAACATCCACTGCTGCTGGTCCAGCATTTGAAGGAGGCAGGATCAGCTGCGGTATGCGAGCGCAGACAGGAGCAATGGAAAAATGCTGGTTTTCAGATGGATCCATCAGGTGGCAGGTGATAGGCGGAAATAATTTGAAGGGTATATGCGGTTCAGGACTTGTGGATGTTATCAGCCTGATGAGACAATATGGGATTATAGGTGAGGCCGGGAGATTTGAAGAGAATTCAGAATCTGAATTAAAAAAATATATGAGGAAACAGGATGGTGGCTACATCTTTGTTTTTGAGCCGGACCAGGCAGATTCTGTATATATCACACAGAAGGACATCAGAGAATTCCAGGCAGCAAAAGCAGCCATCAGAAGCGGAATAGAGATACTTATGAGGATAGAGGGAGTTAAACCAGAAGATATAGAAAGTGTGTATCTTGCAGGTGCTCTTGGTAATTTTGTGAGTGTGGAAAACATAAAAAAACTTAAAATGTTACCTGATTTTCCTGCAGAAAGAATTATTCCTTCAGGTAATACCTCACTTGCATCAACCCTTCTTTTTTTGTGTGATTCACGATTGAAACATGAATTTTCTGAGATAGCGAGAAAAACAAAAACAGTGGAGTTATCAAGGTATACGGATTTTCAGACCGTCTTTACTGAATCTCTCTTCTTTTAACCTATGAATAAACAGGAGAAACTTGTTGCAATAGCTGTTGATATACCAGCCAGAACAAATTTTACATATGAAACAGATGTTAACCTGATACCGGGTCAGAGGGTAAGGGTTCCATTTGGTAAAAGAAAGATGCTTGGCTGGATGGTTGGTCCAGGCCTTCCAGGAGATTTCAATTATAAATATGTTCTGGGTGTTTATGATGAATATCCTATTATTCCTGAACATCTTTTGCGCCTGGCATCAGAGATGGCCGAAAGTTATTTTTCTTCCCTGGGTAATGTTCTGAGCACCATGAGCAAGAACCTTTCACTTAAAAAAAAGATTTTTAAATCAGAGGAAATAAAAAAGCCTGTGGTTAATCTGGATAGGGAATCTTTTACTGCCAGGATTCTGCAGGATTTACGCATGCAGGAAAAAAAAACATGCATTTTGAAATTTTCCAGTTCTGATGAAAAGGGAAATTTTTTCCTTGATGTACCAAAATCATGCGAAGGTTCCTGTATGATGGTTTTCAGCAATCTTAAAGATGTTGAAAGATATTCAAAAATTCTTCAAGCCACTTACGGCAGCAGGGTAATTGTTTTTACAGCCGAAATGAAAAAAACCGAAAAAACCATCAACTGGAAAAGGATGCTTGAAGAAAAAAATTTGATAATTATCGGCACAAGATATTGTCTGTTTTCTCCTGTTGGGGACCTTTCTCTTGTTATTGTTGATGAACCATCAGAGTACGGGCACAAAGAACTGAAGCAACCAAAATATAATTCAAGAGAAGTTGCCCTTATGATTTCAAAAATTCATGATATTCCTGTGTTTTTTTCTGTCTTTCAACCTGATGTACACGAAACATTTATGATAAAAACAGGCAGGGCAATTGCTGTTGAATCCAGACAGGTTGTAACTTTTCCTGAAATTGTCATCAGCCATATTAAAGACAGGTTTGGAAAACAGTTTCTCACAGAGCTTTCAAAGCATTTTCTTGAAAAAACATTAATGGAAAAAAGAAGGGTTGTAATCATTCATAATATTAAGGGTTATGCCAGGCTGATTATCTGTAAAAAATGCGCAGATGTCCTTTTATGTCAGTATTGTGGTGGTGCGGTTATACCTGTATCTGACAGGTATGTCTACTGTTCCAGATGCAAAAAATTTTCTTTGATTCCTGCAAAATGTCCTGCATGCAAGAAAGGAACATTGAGCATAAGGCAACCGGGTATTAAAAAAGTTGTGGAAAACCTGAAAGAGACTTACCATGATTTTGATATCAGCGTTATATCAGATAACGAAAATCCAGATTTCAGTGCACATATCATAATAGGCACACAGCACATTATTCAACATCTTGAACAGATTTCACCCGCTCTGCTGATCTTTGCAAATGCGGACACAATCGCGGCAAAAAATGCTTTCAGAAGTGAGGAAAAATTTTTTCTTCTTGCTGAAAAGATAAAAAGGTTGATGCAGGGAAAGGATAGAATCATAATAATTCAGACAAAAAATCCAGGTTTTGATGTCTATGGTGATGTTGTGAGAAACGATACAGAAGCTTTCTACAGGCGCGAACTTTCAATAAGAGAGAAATTGCAGTTTCCACCATATGGTGACCTTATTGAAATCAGCTTTTCCGGAAAACGCTGGCAGCAAAATAAAGATAATGTTTTCAGTGAACTTGAAAAATTCGGTGAAATTTATGAAATTTCTTCAGGGAAAAAAGATGTTTTCTGGTGGAAGATATCTGACAGAAAAAATGCCTTTGAACTTCTTGAAAAAGCCATTGAAAAATATGGGATAACAAAAATCAGTGTGGATACAACTCCATATTTTTAATTCAGGCAGTATTTGAAAACAGAAAAAGCAACCAGAAGTTTAAACACTCCAAACATAATGCATGAAAGGACAATTCCAGCAGCTGGAACGAGTAATATCGCGGTTAACAGACTGCCTGCTGTTGCACCGGCAAGATCAAGTGCATAAAATCTGCTTATGGAGTCTGAAAAAAGTTTTCTGTCAATAAGATAGATTCCATTAACAAGAGGAAATTCCACTCCTGCAAAAAAGCCGATTATCAGGATTGCAATGAAGAAAAAAGCCAGATAAAGCATTATTTCTGAAACAAAAACAGCAGAACCAATGACCAGCATAGCAAATATTGTTTGAGCAAGTTGCCAGTAAAAAAGAAATTTTTTAAGATTTACCTGATTTTTCACCCTGTAAGAAAAAGCAATGCTTCCAGCAGTCATGCCACCCATAAATATCCCTGTCAGTATACTTAAATAAAAATAAAGTGAACCGAAATACATCTGAAACAGAAACAAAAAAATCAATTCCCACGCCACTGAAAGAAAACCTGTTGAAAAAACAGTTAACTCAAGAGTTCGTATATTTTTATTTTTTCTGTATGATAAATAAACAAGACCGATCAATACAGCAGAAAAAAAAGTTATAACAATCTTTGAAATCGGTTTTCCCAGTTTCCCTGTGGCCAGAAATAGCCAGTATTTTGTCGCCGGTATCACTATAAATGGTCTGTTCTGAGAATTTTTCATCTTTTCAGCAGGTTTTATCATCCTGAAAAAGTGGTCCTTCTTTTCCTGATCAAGTCTGTTTTTCAAATAAAAATCAGTAAGTACTGTCGTGGTAATTTTTCTTTCTTTTTTTCTGAAAACAAGCATTTCATAAGATATTTCTCCTGCATATTTTTCTGTTCTGGCACAGTATCCGGTTAAATATCCTGGAAAAACAGATATGGAAGAAAACACAGATCTTAAGGTTGAATAAATAATACCGTGAACATCAGCCAGAGGAGCAGACATATATTCAGAAGAACCTTCAAGCCCCAGATAAAAAACTCCATCTTTTGAAAGATGGTTCTTGATAAGCACAAAAAATTCTTCTGTGTAAAATCTTGCATTTTTTAATGAAAGAGGGATGCCTGCATAAACAATAATGACATCCCACTTTTTTTCTGTTTTCCTCAAAAATCTCAGAGCATCATCTTCGATTATTCTGATTTTTTCACTTTCATACCCGGAAAAATAAGACGACGAGAATTTTTTTATTGCCTGAACAAGTTCCGGGTTTATTTCAATGCAATCGATCCTTTGCACATCGTATTTAAGTATTTCTGGTATGACTCCTTTTATTCCTGCGCCTATCAAAAGAACGGTTTCTGTTTTGGCACTGGACAGAAGAGGAAAATGGGACATGCTTTCAATCCATTCTAAATCAGGACCGGGCGAAGTAAAAAGCAGATGTCCATCAACCATAAATGAAAGCTGTCTGTTTTTTTCAAATACAGTAATATTCCCATAGTGTGTATTGGAGTAATAAACAGGTGGTTTTTCAAGTTTCCACTGTCTCATCAGAGATTCTGTATTCATCTTTGAATATAGACTTCCCTGTGGAAAAAAGAAGCAAAAACAGAATGCGAAAAAAACAGTGAGCCAGCTGATGATAAATGATTTTTTTCTATCGAAAGAAAATACAGGCAAAAATGATATTATGTTGATTATTGCAATAAGACCTGCCGTTTGAAATGGATCTGTGAATTTTTGAAGGACAAAAGCAAAGATAAAACCGCCTCCAAATGCTCCTGCTGCCTCCCAGCCATAAAAAAGTCCTGCTGCTTTATTCTGTGAAACAATTTTTCGCAACAACACAGCTCCAACAACAAACCTGATTCCCTGGGAAATATTAAAAATTCCTGAGGTAAGAAACATCAAAAGAATGGATTGATGGATTGCTATCATCTGTCCAGGAGAGAGGCTAAATATGTTCTGGTATAACCTTATTATCGTAAGGCTGACAAACAGCCAGAAACCTTCAAGAATAATGAGTATGAAGAAAATTAGTGTGAGGTGTTTTTTTATGTGTCTTGCTATAAAGCTGCCACAGGCGCCTGATAAAACCCAGATTGCAAAGAATATTCCAGAGTATAGCTCATTGCCGGAAAGTATGATAAAGAATTCCCTCAGAAGAAGGACCTGAGCACACAGGGCAGAAAAGCCCTTAATGAAAAATATGAAAGCAACCATTCATAATAAAGGATTTGACTTCTATTTCTTATTGATAGCTTCAATGGCAGAATAATCAATCTGCACTTTATATTTCTTTTTAAGCTGCTGTTCCATCTGAAGTATTCTGTCCCGTTCAATCTTTCTTTTTATCTCCTGAGCCACCTCTGGAAAAGATTTCTGTCTGGAAGGTTCAATATCATCAACCCTTATGATGTGATAACCAAACTGAGTTTTCACAATGTCGCTGATTGCGCCTTTTTTAAGTGAAAAAGCGATATCCTCGAATTCCTTTACATATATCCCTTTCTGTGCCCAGCCAAGGTCTCCACCCCTCTGTTTTGTTGCGTCGGTATTGTTCTGACCGGCAATTTCTTCAAAATTTGCACCATTTTTCAATTGCTGGAGTATTTCTTTTGCTTTTTCTTCAGCAGGAACTATTATATGGCGCAATTTTCTTCTTTCAGCAGTCATATACTGCTGTGGGTTTTTTTCATATGTCTGTCTGACTTCAGTGTCTGTGACCGGATTTTCTTTAAGGGCTGCTGAGACATAATTACTCATCAAATACATCATTTTAAGTCTTTCGAGATTTTTTTCCTGTTCTTCTGTTAAATTTGTGCCTGCATCTTTTGCTGCTGTCAAAAAGAGTTTTTCTCTTACAAACTGGTCAAAAAGTCTTTTTTTCATATCAGGATTTAAGTTTGCATATTTGACCTTCATCTGTTCAAGGTTTTTTTCAAAATCATCAAGAGTGAAACTCTGTTTTCCTATTTTCAGGATAACAGATTTCTGTTCTGTTTGACCGAAAGCCAGACACACAAAGCACAGTATAAAAACAACCGTTGAAATCTTTTTCATAATTCTCCTTTTTTAAGATGGTGATATACCTATCAATTTTATTTATTAATTATGAAGGTGTCAATTAATTTTTATTGACCGTATTTAAGAAGACAGGTATAATTTATATTCATATTCAAGGCCAGGTAGCCAAGCGGCAAGGCGACGGTCTGCAAAACCGTTATTCACCGGTTCAAATCCGGTCCTGGCCTCTTTATCATAGCAGGTCTTTTTCAACCATTTCAAGAATTTCAAAAAGCGAACTGCATATTTTTGAAGGGTTGGCTGCAATTAATTCTTCAATTGTTGAGGAACCTGTGGGAACCACAATTGTGTCAACCCCTGCACTTTTACCCGTAGCAACATCTATGTTCATATCCCCTATAAAAACAGCATTTTCTTTATCTATTTCAAGAGATTTTAGTATTTTGAGAAGTATTTCAGGGTGAGGCTTCTGATTCTTAACCTGGTTACCAAACAGAATCCTGTCAAAGTACTTCTCTATACCTGTATTTTTAAGTATAATTGTGCCCGATTCATATGGTCTGTTTGAAGCCACAGCAATAAATCTGTTTGTTTTTTTCAGTTTATCAAGTAATTCCTTAGCTCCTGGCAGCAGATGTATCTTTCCATCAAGGGATTTAAGATGATATTCTCTATAGATTTTACTGGCTTTTTCAATATCATCCTTTTTGAAAAAACGAGGAATATAATTCTTATCTCCGTGTCCCACAGCCCTTTTTGCTTCCTCAAAATCCACGGGTGGATAACCCAGAGCATTAAGTGTATAAAGCAGTGTTTCCCATATCGCCTGATAGGCGTCAACCAGTGTGCCATCAAGGTCAAAAATAAAGATTTGTTTTTTCATATTGCCCTGAATTATACCCAATTTCAGGATAAAATCAAATGCTTATATAAACCGAAAACTTGAATAATCGTCTAAAAATTGACAAATTGAATCTTTGATTATAAATTTATTATGGGGTGATAAATGAAAAAAATTACTTTGAGTCTGATATCACTGGGGATTCTTGTAACTTTTACTTATGGTAAAAATGTGCCTGTTTCAAAGGTGAATGAACGGAACCAATTATCGCAGGAAAAACGTCTTGCAGAAGCGCCGGAAATTGCTTCCAGGATGAAGGAATTTGTTGAAATTCAGAAAAAGATGTTTGATATAGAAAGAAATGCAATCCAGCAGGACCAGGAATTGAAACAGATGGCTGAACAGATCAGGCAGCTTCAGCAACAATTAAGAGAAAGAATAGAAGAGAGATTGAAATCAAATGATGAATACCAGTCTTTGAAACAGCGTAGAGACCGGATAAAACAGGAATATAGAAAAATAGATGTAAAAAAGTCAGATGAAATAAGAAGATTTGAAAAAAAATAAATCCCGCTGGTTTTCACCTCCTTTCAAAAAATGATATGATATTTTTATGTTTGGTGGACTGGATGTTATTGTTATAATGTTTGTGCTCGGGGGTATCCTTGGAGGAGCCAGCCGGGGTTTTTTCGGTACCGTCATAGATATCTTTGGTATCGCATTTGGCATTATTGTCGGCTCATTCGTTTATTTTGCTCCTGCAAAGCTTTTCACAAAATTCGGAATCACCGGAACATATGTTGAATTGATTTTTTTTGTGCTATCAAGCATATTTTTTGCCCTCGTTTTCATACTTCTGATGGAATCAATCAGAAGAAAAGTTGAAATAAAACCTTTAATCGACAGGATTTTTGGTGGATTGTTTGGCACTGTCAATGGATTTGTTGCTGCTGCAAGCCTTCTGATAATTCTGACCAGTTCGGTTAATATGGGGCGGGAAATAGATCAGGCAAAATATGCTCCTTACATCAGACAGGGGCTTTTGAAATTCTATGAAAATATTGAAAGACATAACATCACACTTCCAAAGATGATAGTCCTTCCTGTTGCCTACATTGATGAGTTTGGACAGGAAGTTGGAAAAGCAAGGTTTGTCAAACTGAATTTCACAAAGTTTGAAGGATTTACATGCATCAATTGTGGGGGAAAGGTGAAATTTGTTGGATATTTTGCAAAATATGGTGCCGGAATAGTTCCTGAGTTTGTGTGCGAAGAGTGCGGAAGAACTTCAGATGGCTGTCAGACCTATGAGGGATACCATAACCTTTACAATGCCTGTCCTGTTGAGCTTGCCCGCAAGGGCATGAAGTTTGACTGTGGAACATGGAGAAATCGAACCTGGGTCACACCCACAGGTCCCTGTCCGGTTGATAAAAATACGCTTGATATCATGCTGTGGCGTGAACCGATTAAATACTGACCCATTATGACGCCAATCAATTTTTTCCAATCCATTTTCGCCGGACTTTTCGCAGGTTTTATATGCGGCTTGACCGGTATGGGCGGAGGCACCATTTATGTTCCGGTTTTTTATTTCATGTTTGGTTCCATAAAGAAGGCTATTGGAACAAGTTTGCTTGTTATACTGATTTCCTCCATTTCCGCCTTTGTTGCTCATATGAGGGCAGGACAGGTAAACTTCAAAATGGCTTCATTCCTCATTGTTTCCGGCATAGTTGGCGCTCAGTGCGGAAGTTTTATAACCGCGAGACTTCCGGATATGATGGTGAAGATTTTCTTTGTTTTTCTGACAGTTTTTCTTTCTCTGAACATGTGGAGGGAGAATAAAAACAACCCTGAACAGTGTAATATTGAAACCAGATTTTCATCCGTCAGGTTTATGATAATTGGTTTTGCAGGTGGCATCATATCAGGAATGGGTGGTGTGGGTGGTGCGATTGTGCTTGTCCCACTACTTCACTTATGCATGGGTGTATCAATGAAAACCTGTATAGGCACAGTTTTGTCTGTCGTTATGTTCAATGCTCTCTCGGGTGTTACTGGATACCTTTACCATGGTTTTGTTGATATTCAAACAGGAGCAACAACCGGGTTTGTTGCTGTTTTCACAGCAATGGCGGGTGCTAAACTCAGCCTGCGCACCGACAATCGGAAGTTGAGAAAAATTTTTTCAGTGGTGCTGTTGATTGCGGGTCTGGCTGTATTGATAAGAAGATAATTCTGGCATCACTCAATTCATTCTGGTATAATATACTCTATGGAACAGGGTTCAAAAAAGGCGCTTGCATTACTAAAAGAAGACGAGCTGGTTGAGAGAGCGAAAAACAAAGATCATGCAGCTTTTGAAGAACTTGTGAAAAGAAACCAGGCAAAGATCTATAATCTCGGATTGAAGCTTCTGGGGAATAAAGAAGATGCAGCAGACCTTCTGCAGGAAACCTTTATCAATGCCTATTATGCGCTTCCAAGGTTTGAGGGTAAGTCAGCCTTTTCAACATGGCTTTACAGGATAGCAACCAACAATGCCTTTATGAAGATGAGAAAAAAGAAAATTCCACTTGTCAGATTTGAAACCCAAAGGAGCGATTTCGGAGAACAGTTTTCCCCGGGAATTGCTGACTGGTCAAATAATCTTGGAGCACATCTGAGAAATGAAGAATTAAAGATGCTTATAGAGAAATCAGTTGATTCCCTTCCCGGCAAGTATAAGACAATTTTCGTTCTTCACGATATTGAGGGATTTTCCACTGAAGAAATAAGCAAAATGCTT
Organism: uncultured bacterium; assembly: GCA_964532995.1. Classification (GTDB taxonomy): domain Bacteria; phylum Ratteibacteria; class UBA8468; order B48-G9; family DTJG01; genus DTJG01. Next base: position 13,090 of record CAZHJN010000022.1, on the reverse strand, counting down.
GATTTATCAGTACCGGCTGTTAAATCAAGGATTCACAGAAGCAGATTGTTCCTGAGAGACAGGCTTTCCCAGTATTTTCAGCCTGATGTTAAGCAAGGAGTAGGTTAGTGAAATGCGAAAAATATCTTGAATTAATTTCTCTGTATCTTGATGGAGAACTTGATCAGGTTCTGCTTGATGATATTGAGGAACATCTTTCTCTTTGCCAGGAGTGCATGGCTTTTTTTAACACAATGGAGAAAACACTTTCCCTGTCAAGGACTTATTATAGAAAAAAAATCTGCAGGGTTCCAAAGAATGTTTCCACCAGGATGTTTTATCAGCTTCGCATAATATACAGGAAAGACAAAGGATAATCTTCTTTTTCAGATGAGATACCTAATCAAAGGATGGGTAAAAAATTCTTTCTGTGACTGGGATTCAAAAATATCCTCTGTAATTTTTCTTCCGGGATGCAATATGAGATGTCCTTTCTGTCAGAACTGGCAGCTGGTTGAAAATTACAAAGATATTGAAGATATAAACTGGCATGAGATAACTGATTATCTTGTCGAAAATAAGGATTTTATTGATGGTCTGGTTATTACGGGCGGTGAGCCATTTATTTCAGATTTCCTTTTTGATATCATAAAAGATGTGAAAAAAATGGGTCTCGCTGTTAAGATAGATACAAATGGCACTTTTCCTGACAAACTGAAATATTTGATAGATAATGCTATGGTAGACGGGGTTGCAATGGACATAAAAAATTCATTCGAAACAGGATTGTATTCAAAAACCTGTGGAATTAAAGTTGATGATGATCTGCTCGAGAAAATTCTGTATTCCACAAAAATTCTGATGGATTCAGATATTGACTATGAGTTCAGAACCACCCTGGTTCGTTCATTTCATACGGCTGAAAATATTAAAAAGGTGGCAGAAAGAATCAGCGGTGCAAAAAGATATGTACTTCAGCAATACAGAAAGATTGGAGTGAAAGATGGTTTTGATGGTGGAAGGGAATTTTCAAAAGAGGAAATGGAGAAAATTCGTGATGGAATTATGCAATTTTTTGAAGAATGTTATATAAGATACTATGGAAAAGGGTCTTGAAAACTTTTTTTCCGGGTTGAATATAGGTTTTCTCTTAAGTTTTCTTGGTGGAATTGTTTCTTTTTTTTCTCCATGTATTCTGCCACTTGTACCTGCATATTTTTCTTTTCTTCTCGGTTCTTCTCTTGATATAAACAACCACCGGAGAAAAAATCTCTATCTTTCAATTTTATTTTTATGTCTTGGTTTCACGATTGTTTTTGTTATCATGGGTGCTTCAGCCACAGGCATCGGCAGATTTCTTGTGATGCACCTGAAGTACTTCAGGATTTTTGCAGGGGTGGTAATGCTTATTTTCGGTCTTGAAACACTTCGGCTGACTCATATTTTTTCCATTCACAGAGGTTTTTCACCTGAATTTAAGAAAAATCCAACCGGTCCAAAAGCTTTATTGTTTGGTGCTGCTTTAGGACTTGCCTGGACACCCTGTGTTGGTCCTGTGCTGGGAGCAATTTTAACACTTGCCTCAACTCAGGAAACCATTACAAAGGGGATGATCATGCTCTTTTTATATTCCCTTGGACTGTCCATTCCTTTTTTTATTTTTGCTCTGTTTTTTTCAGCATTAAGAAAAATTCAATCATTTATGCTGAAGCACGCTGAAAAGGTGAGAATATTTGCCGGTATTATACTGGTTATTTTTGCTTTTTATCTTATTTCACGGGGATAACGAATGGATTTGATTATTATAGGTTCAGGACCTGCAGGCATATCAGCTGCCATATACGCGGCAAGGGCAAACATGTCTTTTGCTGTACTGGAAAGGATGTATCCTGGAGGCAAACTTGTATGGATAGACAGAATTGAGAATTATCCTGGATTTCCACTGGGTATATCAGGACCGGATCTTGCGGAGAAATTTTACAGGCATGCAACGCAATTAAAGGTGAATTTTGTGTTTGAAAAGGTTGATAGGGTGGAAAAGAATGCAGAATTTTTCAAAGTCTTCGCCGGAGAAAAATCCTATGAAGCAAGGTTTATCATTGTTGCCTCCGGGTCGATTCCTGTAAAACTCGGTATTAAAGGAGAGGATACTTTTTCAGGTAGAGGCGTTTCATACTGCGCAATATGCGATGGTGCATTTTTCAAAAACAGAAAAGTTGTTGTGATAGGCGAGGGCAGACATGTTGAAACAGATATAAATTATCTTAAAGGTTTTTCTTCTGTTGTATGGTTGCGAAAACCTGGCAGCCCGGAAAAAAACATTGATGGAATTTCCACAGTTAAAGGAATTCCCATTGAAATCAAAGGGGAAAATTCAGTCAAATCCATAATTGTTAAAACAGAATCGGAAACCGCGGAGATTGAAACAGACGGAGTTTTTATTTTTGCTGGATTCAGGCCATCTTTTGATTTTCTTCCTTCTGAGGTAAAACTTGATAAATCAAATTTTATAATAACGGACTCCAGATTGCAGAGTTCCGTTGAGGGTATCTATGCCTGCGGGGATATAAGAAGCGGTTCAATGAAACAGATTGTTTCTGCTGTTTCTGATGGAGCGATTGCGGTTAACGAAATAAGGAAAAAAATCTGATTTAATCTGCCTTGCTGAGTTTTTCAATTTTTTCTCTGGTATGGTTGAGGTTTTCTTTAAGTTTTTCAAATTCAGCAATCATTCTGTCGATTTCTTTAATTGTCTGATCAAGGTTTTTTGAAATTCCACCGAGTGTTTTAATCTGGGAATCAAGCTGTTCAATGCGAACCTTCAGCATTGCTATCTGTCTTGTGGAATGAATATATTCAGCAGCAAACGCAATCCATCCTGATAAAATAAGAACACCGACCAGCCAGAAAAACAGCCTGGTTTTTTTCATTTTTTCTCTGATTCCATGACTATTGCGTCCTTGGGACATTCATGGGCGCATATTCCGCATCCCTTGCAATAGTCATAGTCAAATTCAAAGAATTTTCCGTCCTCTGTCCTTATGGCGCTATCAGGGCAGTAAATCCAGCAGATGAGACAGTGGATACATTTTTCAGGAATATGTACCGGTTTTGTACTTCTCCAGTTTCCTGTCTTAAAATTTTTTGCAGTGCCTGCTTCAAGGATGTCGCCTTCTGGCAGTTGTTTCCAGGATAGTTTTTTTTCTTCCACAACTCGCCTCCGTCAGTTTGAAATTCTTACCCTATCATGGGCCTGTTCTACCGCTTTGATATTACCTTCTATGACCTCTGGTTTATTTCTGAATTTCAGTTCAAGTTTATGTCTTATGTCCTCAACAACAGCCTTAATATCAAGAATTCCGGTGACCTTAATCAGAGCTCCCATCATCGGTGTATTCGGGATTTCCCTGCCAATTGTTTCAATGGATATTTTTGATGCATCAACAGTGCAGATGCGTCCTTTGAAGTTGAGTATTTTTGCAAATTCTTCAGGATCTTTTGAAGAATTGAGAATAATAATACCTTTTTCCGGGTCCAGGCCTGATGTTACATCAACCTGTTCAATAAGGGATACATCAAGAACAATAACGACATCAGGGTTCAATATGGGTCCGTGGGTTCTTATGGGTTTGGTGCTTATTCTATTGAATGAAACCACAGGAGCTCCCATTCTTTCAGGACCATATTCTGGAAATGCCTGAACATATTTTCCTGCTGAACAGGCAGCATCTCCAAACAGAAGTGCAGCAGTTTTTGCACCCTGACCACCTCGACCATGCCATCTGATTTCAAACATTTCTTTCATTGTTAAACTCCTTTTCATAAAGCAGAAGCAAAGAACTTATAAATCCAACCTCAAAAAAACTTACAGCAGCGGCCTTATAAAAGGTCCATACAACCGATGATAAATTATATGCTTTTTCCGGAAAATATACAATAAGAGCAATTGAAACAAGATAGGAAAACACAAGTATTATAATTTTTTCAAGGTTTTTCCTGCTGAAATATATGGCTGTTTTAAACGATTGGATAAGTCCGGTGTTTTGACTGAAAAGTACTATTGGTGCAAAAAGGGATAAGACAAAATAATATGCAGGAAAAGCAAGCCATACAAGCAGAATAAGAACAATTCCAGCCGCAGCAAAAATCGGAATTTTTCCTGTTGCTTCCGCAATGAGTAATCCCAAACCACCGAGAATAAAAAAGGAGGTAATAAAAATCAATTTTATTAGAAGAAACCGGATAAAAAAACTGATGGCGTTTAACAAAAACATCTCTCCTGAAAACCTTGTACCCGAAAGAATTTTTTTGAGAGAACCATACACGCCGCAGGTGAGAAAATTTTCAATAAGAATTACCCCCAGAAGCCACAGTACCTGGTTTTGTGGATCGACCTTTTTAAATATAAATTCAACAGTCTGTATAAGCAACAGGGTTGAACAGGTAACAACAATAAACAGTTTGAATTTGTCTGCGGTCAGGATAAATCCTGATTTTACGATAGAGGATAAACTTTTCATTTAAGTTTTTTTAAAGCATCAATGATAAATTCTTTAACATGCTCAATTTCCACATCATATGTTTTTCTTGTTTTCCTTTCAAAAATTTCGACCCTGCCTTCAGAGAGTTTTCTTCCGAGTGTTATTCTGTAAGGAATTCCGAGAAGATCAGCGTCCGCAAATTTCACTCCTGCAGATTCATCCCTGTCATCAAAAAGAGTATCAATTTTTGCTGATTCAAGTTCATCATATATTCTGCTGGCAACCTCAACGATTCGACCGTCGGACATATTTACCGGAACTATTATTGATATAAAAGGTGCGACTGAAACCGGCCAGATGATACCTTTTTCATCATAACTTCCTTCAATAATTGCAGCAACAACCCTGCTTACACCTATTCCATAGCAGCCCATGACCGCGGGTTTTTCAGCGCCGTTTTTATCAACGTACACAACACGCAATTTTTCGGAGTAGTCAGTGCCAAGCTTGAAGATATGTCCTATTTCAAGTTCAGCGCAGTCCCCGGCAGCTACAAATTCCTCTGAGAACTTTCCTCCAATAACACCTGAGTCTGCGGATTGAACGGTTACCTGAAGACCGCACCTGTGAAAAATATTCAGGTAAGCCTGTCGCATTTTCATATAAGATTGTTCTGATTCACTGTCTGACCTATCAAAGCTATAACAATCCTTCATAAGAAATTCTCTTGATCTGATGATTCCAAACCGCGGTCTGATTTCATCTCTGTATTTCGCCTGAATCTGGTAAAGCATTACCGGAAGGTTCTTCCAGCTTCTTATATATTTTCTAACAATATCAGAGATCACCTCTTCATGAGTTGGACCAAGAAGCATTTCACGGTTATGTCGGTCCCTGAAAACAATCATATCTTTTCCCATTTTTCCGTATCTGGCTGATTCCTTCCACAATGAGGCAGGTTGAAGGGCTGGCATCAATAGTTCCACTGCACCCGCTTTATTCATTTCCTCTCTTATGATATCAGAAACCTTCTGTAAAACCTTCAGGCCGAGTGGTAGATAGGAGTAAACCCCGGAAACAAGTTTATCAATCATTCCAGCCTGATGCATCAGTTTCTGACTGGTCGTTTCAGCATCAGCCGGCGGTTCCCTTGATGTGAAAATAAAGGAATTTGTCCACTTCATTATTTTCTCCTTTTTGTTCTGCAGCAGGTGAAAAATTACAGAATATTATACCGCATCAATTCAGGATATCAATTTATAAAGGTTTTTTTCTTATATCGTCAAGAAACTTTCTCGCATACTGGTGTTCAGGATTCATCTTCAGTGTTATTATGAGTTCTCTTTCAGCATCATCCATCTTGCCCTTCTGAGCGTATACACAGGCAAGAAAAAAATGGCTGTCAGGATCCTGGGTAAGAAGTTTTTCATAATCCTTTGCTATTTTTTCAGCAAGGTTATTATTTTTTGCCTGCAAATTGTACACAATATTTGCTTTGCTCAGTTTTGCAAATATCTTCCAGTACATATCATTAAAAGACTGTCCCGGACCCCAGCCAAATATATACGCCCACAGTCCGGCAAGTATAAAACGGATTGATGGTTTTACCAGTTTTCTGTCTTTTGTGAATTCATCAAGAGTCTGTTTTATCAGAAACCCTGCTGTGATTGTTAAACAGGCTACAGCGGGGAATCTGTATCGATCGGTGATGAAAAACATGATAACCCATACTATCTGAACAATTGTAAATGAAACAAAAAGGAAATTTTTCCCACTTCTTGCGGCAAGGAAAATACCGATAACCCCAAGAGAAACTATAAATCCGAATCTGACAAAGGCAAGTTTCAATGCGGGTACTATCTCTCTTGCAATATATATGCTGAGATTTTGAGGCCATTCATAGCTGTTGAAAAAAAGAAGTGTCTTTTTGAAGATCAGTTTCCAGAAGTCAATGCTTGCCGGATGCAGAAGGTCTCCTTTAGGATAACAGAACAAACCCACTGAATCAGAACTATTCCCGATCTGCCAGTTGACCGGGCCATTTGTGCATATCAATACAAACTCCCGGCTTACCACCAGGTTTCTCAGTGTTACCGGAAGTATTATTATTGCGCAGCCAATACATCCAAATAATATCGCCTGAATTAATTGAGATGATCTGTTTTTTGTTCCTGATTGAACAATGAGCTGTTTTTCAGGCCATAACCAGAGACCCACGATTATAAACGGAATAAATGCAAGAATGGTTGGTTTTGCAAGAGCCGCAAAACCCAGCACAATTCCACTGATAAAATATGAAAATCGAGTTTTGACCTGCAGGCTTCTGTAAAGAACAGTTATGAAAAGAATATTAAGAAATACGATGAGACCATCGCTCAGAATGCTGACAGAATAGAGGATGACTGTCTGATAAAATGCAAAAAAAAATGCGGCAAAAACACCGGTATGCTCGTCTTTAATTTTCTTCCCCAAAAGATAAATCATAAATATTACAAGTGTGTCAAGAAGTCCCTGTAATAATCCTGCGAAAAAAATACTTCCGCCGGAAATAGAGTAGACAAGCGCCAGAAAATAGGGATATAGAGGAGCCATGTAAAAAGCCTGACCATCAACATAAAATGGATGTTTCTGGATGGATTGTGCCCACAGATGAAAGGTTTTCTGATCGTGTTTATCCATCAGCATTGGATTGTAAAATGCTGTTGAGGAAAGCTGTATCAGGGTGAACAATCTCAGTGCAAATCCTGCTATAAGAATTGCTGAGATGATAATTTTTCTGTATCTCATCTTCGAGAACGGATATAATCGAGGGTATCTTTTATTATTTCATCCACTGATTTTGAGGGTGCAAACCCTGTTAAATTTTTTAATTTTGACACATCAGGTACTCTTCTGTTCATGTCTTCAAATCCATCTCTGTAAATTGTCTCAGGTTTAACAAAGACAATCTCCGAATTACTGTTTGTTATTTTTTTGACATGCCGGGCAAGTTCAAGAATGGAAATTTCCTCAGTACCTCCGATATTGATTATTTTACAGTTTGCTTCAGGGCATAATGTCAGTTTCAAAAAAGCGGCAACCGCATCTTTAACATGGGTAAAACACCTTGTCTGACTGCCATCGCCAAAGATTGTTATCGGTTGATCCGCAAGGGCCTGCTTTATGAATCTTGGCAGCACCATTCCGTATTTTTCTGTCTGTCTTGGTCCAACTGTATTGAAAAGTCTCACGATGATAACCCGCAGGTTTCTTTTTTCAGCATAGGCGAGAGCTAAAAACTCATCAAGAGCTTTACTGCATGCGTATCCCCATCTTTTTTTCGATGGACTCCCTATAACTATGTCGTCTTCTTCTGTGAATGGAACCCTCTCATTTTTTCCATAGATTTCTGATGTTGAGGTGAAAAGAACAGGTTTTTGATACCTTGAAGCAGCATAAAAAATATTTTTTGAACCGATTATATTAATTTCAATTGATTCAAGGGGTTTTTCAAGGACCGTTTTAACTCCCACTGCTGAAGCAAGATGAAAAATAAAATCAACCTGTGAGCAGAGCTGATCAACGACATACCAGTTTAAGATGCTGTCTATAAAAAGATGAAACCTTCTGTTTTTCAGGTGGTGTTTCACGTTTTCAATGGAACCTGTTGAAAGATCATCAATAACCGTCACATCATTTTCAGGTCCTGAAAGTAGTTCATCAACGACGTGTGAACCAATAAAACCAGCTCCTCCGGTAATAAGATACTTCAATTATACCTCCTTTGCCGGTATCCAATCTTTATAAGCATTATACATGAAAAACAGACAAGTTCAAAATTTTTCGTATTGACCGATTGGTTCGGTTCATTGTATAATAAGACGCAATTTCTGTTAAAAAGGGGAAAAATGAGAAGAAAAAAAAGAAAACTCAGATGGCGCTCAAAAAAGGCAAACCACAGGAAAAAGCCCGCAATGGGTTAAGTTTCAGATAAAAAGGGAACTCACAGAGGTTTCCTGATGTATTCTTTTAATCGCCTCTCCGAGCAATTTTGAAACAGAAAGAACAGTGAATTTATCAGGCAGTGATGAGTGCGGAATGGTATCTGTGATGATAATCTCTGAAAGTCCTGCTTGATCAAGCTTTTTAATTGCTCCCTCTGAAAGAACCGGATGTGTGCAGCTGACAAGAACTTTTGAGGTACCATTTTCAACAAGGACTTTAGTGGCTTCAATTACAGTGTTGCCTGTTGAAATCATATCATCCACGATGATTGCCTCACATCCATCCACCTCACCTATGAGATGTGTCGCCTCAACAGAATCAGGTCCATCTCTTCTCTTATCAACTATAACAAGCCGTGAATTTATTCTTTTGGCAAAAGCTCTTGCCATCTTAACACTTCCAACATCAGGAGCCACTATGACAGGATTTTTCATGTTTTTGCTTCTCAGATAACTGATGATAACTGGCGCAGCGAAAAGATGATCCACAGGGATATCAAAAAAACCCTGAATCTGGGGCGCATGCAAATCCATTGTAAGTACTCTCTGAGCACCGGCTGCAACCAGAAGGTTTGCAATAAGTTTTGCGGTGATGGGAACCCTCGGTCTGTCCTTTCTATCCTGGCGGGCATAACCATAGTATGGTATTACGGCAGTGATTCTGCGCGGAGATGCCCTTCTGAAGGCATCGAGCATGACAAGCAGTTCCATAATATTTTCATTCACAGGTGAACATGTGGGTTGAATAATAAATACGTCTTTCCCCCTCACATTTTCTTCAATTTTTACAGAAATTTCACCATCATTGAATCTTGAAACTTCAATCTGTCCCAGCTGTTTATTAAGAAAATGGCATATCTTCTCAGCCAGGGGTTTGTTTGCATTACCAGTGAATATCAGACAGTTGTTCATGTTTTTCTCCTGAGGCTAAAAAAATACTGCTCGGCTTTATGTAAATCTTCTGGAGTATTTATGCCTATGGTTTCTTCTGGCATCGGAGTTGTCCATGATGCAACTTTTTTCCCGGTCAATATTAAATACTCTATAACATCCGTAAGGTAATATTCTTTTTTGACCGGGTCCGGTTTGATTTTTGAAAGAGTGCTGAACAAAGGCGTTTTATTGAATATGTAAACCCCAGTATTGATTTCCCTGATTTGTTTTTCTTCATCTGTTGCGTTAACCTGTTCAACAATTTTCATAACCCTGCCTGATTCATCCCTGATGATTCTGCCGTATCCATATGGATTATCAATGATGGCGGTAAGAAGTGTGCAGTCAGCAGCAAGATTTTCGTGGGTACTTTGAAGTTTCCTTATCGTGTCAATGGTCAGAAAAGGCACATCACCACACAGTACAAGTATGTTACCTGAAAAGTCTGAAAGTACTTTTTCAGTCATCATCACCGCGTGTCCTGTTCCCATCTGCTGAGGTTGTTCAGCGAATACTACAGGTTCTTCTTTCAGTTCTTCCATCACCTTTTCTTTTTGAAATCCCACGACCACAACGATCCTTGCAGGTTTACACTGTTTTAATGTGCCAATAAGATGGACAAGCATGGGCTTGCCGAGTATCCTTATCAACGTTTTTTGGCTTTCCCCACCAAGCCTTTTGCCATAGCCGGCTGCCAGTATGATTGCTGCTGTTTGGTTTCCCATGGGTTTTATTCAATAACCTGCCCGGCGAGGATTTGAACCTCGAACCACGGCTCCAAAGGCCGGTGTGTTACCGTTACACCACCGGGCAAAATATCTCAGATTTCTTCTTTCTCTTTTCCGGTGGTGACACTTTCTTTCTGTTGATTGTATGTTTCAATAATCTTCTTCTGCAGATAATCCCGGAATTGAGTGTTTATAGGATGAGCGATGTCCTTATGCTGTTGAGGCCCTGATTTCTGATTTTTCTGTTCCGCCATTTTTATTTCGGATCCGCATTGTCCACAATACCTGTTTGTTACAGGATTTTTGAAGTTACATTTTGGACAGGGCTTTTGCATCTTTCTGCTGGGCATGGCGATAAACAGTCCGTTTTTCCCTTCGATAATCCGAATTTCACGGATAACAAAGGAATTTTCAAACGTCACCGACGCATAGGCGCGTAGTCTGCTGTTCGGTTTATTAATCAGCGATATTCTTGTTTCAGTAATTTCCATGTTGTTCCTCCTTTTGCGCGCATTCGCGATAACTTTCAGTTTTATAATGTCGCCAGTGCCGGATTATCTCCGGTAAGTCAGCTGGAATTCCCTCATCCTTCTTTCCTATAGCATAAATACCTCCTCCTGATCCGGTAAGTACAAATTTCCTTCCCGAACTGGCCTCAAGAACATTCTTTGCCCATGCTATATTCCGGTTAAGTCTCAAGGTCACCTCCTCCAATCTGTTAAACAAAATTTTTTCCATTTTTTCAGTGTTATTATCCCTCCACGCTGACACAAAAATTTTAATGCGTGAGCGGGCTTGTGTCAAATCAGACAGATGGTCCTCTGTAACATTTTCATAGACCGTTTTTGTTGAAATCTGTGACCCGGGAACAAAAAGGTCAAACTTTAATGACGGAAGATCTTTCAATGGATGTACAATATCACCACGTCCTTCAATAATGCATGGTCCATCATACAGAAACAAAGGTACATCCGAACCGACACAGGCGGCAATCCTCACAAGATCTTTTTCATCCAGATTCAGTTTCCATATTAAGTTGCAGGTTTTCAGGACGATTGCAGCATCACTGCTTGCACCACCCAGTCCACTGCCAGGAGGTATCCTTTTATTAACCACAATCTTCAATGGATTTGCTTTTTTCAGATGAGGAAAACGAGAGACCAGTTCATTAAGAGTTTTTATAACAGTATTTTCTTCAGGTATCTTCCACTGTCCACGAAACTCAACACAGTTTTTTTCATAAGGAAATATCTCTATTTCATCAAGGATGTTTATTTTTTCTACAAGGGAACAGATGTTGTGATATCCATCCTGTCGTTTTCCTGTAATTTCAAGGAAAAGGTTAATTTTGGCTGGAGCCAGAACTTTCAGCTTTTCCACGAGATACCTTTACCTGAGCTGGTTTCAACAGTTTCCCATTAATAATATAACCTGAACGGACTTCTTCAATAATTGTTCCTTCCGGTTTATCCGCGGTTTCAATTGTTTCAACCGCCTCATGCATCATCGGATCAAATTTTTTACCCAGGGTTTCAATTTTTGTTACTCCGAGAGACTCAAGCAATAAAGAAGACTGTTTTTTAAGCATATTCAGGCCATCCGCAACATTTTTGTTGATTTCAGAACTTGAGCATACATCCCTGACAATCTTTTCAAAAATTTCATCAAAAAAAATCAGTTTTTCAGCAAAAGATGCCTGCAGAAATGTGCTGAATTCCGCTTTTTCTTTTTCGAATCTCTTCCTTGCATTTTCTATTTCAGCCGCAACTCTTTTTGCTCTTTCTTTCCATTCAGAAACTTCTTTTTCAAGGTATTCAATTTTTTCTTCGAGTTCCTTGCATTTTTTTTCAGCCTGCCTTGCTGTGTTTCTGAAGGAAGCGACCTTTCTGAAATCCTTCTCCCGGATATGAATGATTTTTTCTTTATCTTCAGCCATGGTTTTTATCTGATAATTCCCATTCTCCATGGGGGCCAGTAAATGAAAAGAGCTTTTCCAACAAGATTTTTTGATGGTACAAATCCCCAGTAACGGCTGTCCTTGCTGTTAATGCTATTATCTCCCAGAGCATAATAAGCGCCAGAAGGAATTCTTACCTCTCCATTTACTTCATAAAGACCGTCACCATCGTTATAATAGTAAAGAGGGGTTGAAATACTTTCGGGTGGTTCAATGGTTTTACCATCAATGCAAATATGTCCGTTTTTTATCATGATTGATTCTCCTGGCATTCCCACAAGTCTTTTCACAAAGTATTTTTTTGGATCTTCAGGATACTTGAATATAATAACCTCCCAGCGATGTGGCTGTCTTATCCTGTAAATGATTTTGTTGGCAAGGAGCCTGTCATGGATTTTCAGAGTGGGTTTCATTGATTCACTTGGTATTACGAAAGCCTGAACAAAAAACTGTCTCAGGATAAGAACAAAAATAATAGCCCAGACCCATGAAAGGATTTCTTTCTTTCTTTTCCGGTTCAATGAAAGAGATTGTGTATCTTGCTGTGTGTTTTTCTGTCGCTTCATATTAATTTAAGATGATTTTATCATTGTTTCAGTTTCATGCTTTTTCAAAAGGAGTTCATATGTTCTGCAATATTCGCGTACCATGTTATCAAGAGAAAATTTTTCTGCTTTTATTGATGCCTCTTTTCCCATCTCTTTCCTCATATCAGGACCGGATGCCATTTTCAGTATTGCGTCGGCCAGTTCTTCTGGTTTACCGGGTGCAACAAGTATTCCTGTTTTACCATGCTCAACTATTTCAGGTAAATCTCCAACTTTTGTAGCAACAACCGGTTTACCGCAGGCCATCGCTTCCAGTGCAACAACCGGAAAACCTTCCCATAAGGAAGGTATGACCACAATATCAAAATCAGCCATATAATTATACACATCTTCAGCAAAACCATAAAGTTTTACACTTTCAGTAAGATTTAATTTCTGAATTTTTTCTTTAAGATGCTGCTCCAATGGTCCTTTTCCGAGA
>CAZHJN010000021.1:0-35196 GCA_964532995.1 uncultured bacterium | reverse complement strand
GACTCCCACCCAACTGCATAATAGTAACTGTTACCATCACTTGAAGATAGTACACTTGATGTTTCGAAAAAACCCTACAAACATATTCCTGTAAATATCAATTCAATCCTTGAGAATATGGTTTCTTTTTTCAAGGATAACCCCATATCGAAAAACATAAGTTTCTCATGCGACTTTGATTCAGACATTCGTTTGATCCTTGCCTCTCCTGAACAGCTTCAGCAGGTTTTCACAAACTTATTCATCAACGCCATTGAAGCTATGGATTCAAAAGGAACCATATGTATTAAAACAGAAATGCAATCTGATAAAGTAATTGTAAAAATTTCCGATACTGGCAGGGGTATATCGCCGGAGATAATGGAAAAAATCTTTAATCCTTTTTTTACAACAAAATCAGAAAAAAGTACCGGCATCGGGCTTACAATTTCAAAAAAAATCATTGAGGCGCATAAGGGCGAAATATCTGTGGAAAGCGAACAGAAGAAAGGGACCACTTTTACTATTTATTTCCCATCGCACTCAGGGAACGTCTGACATACGAATTCAAAATTTCCCTCTTTCTCCGGTATTTGTTAACGGTTCTTGGAGCAATTGAAATACCCTGTTCTTTCAATTTTTCCGATATCTTGCGATCAGAAAGAACAGTATCTGCATTTTTTATGATATTCTCTATCCGGTCTATTATGAAATCCTGACTCAATTTACCTGTGGAATAACTGAAAAGATTTCTCACAGGGAAAATGCCTGTGGTAAAAGCAATATACTTTTCTGATACTGCTCTGCTTATCAAAGAACAGCTGCATGAAAATTTCATTGCGAGATCCTTCTCTGAAAGTGGTTTAAGAGCACCTTTACCGGAGATAAAATCTTTCTGATATTCAATGATATATTTGATGACCTTTTCCATGAATTTTTTTCGATTTTCAAGATACATAATAAATTTTCTCGCCTGATTCAGTTTTTCGCGCAGAAAATTTCTGTCACCTGCACCCACGGTTTTACTTTTTAAGAGCTTGACATATTTACCATTAATGAAAACCCTGAACAGCTTTTCCTCACCCATATATATTGAAACAGATGGTTCAAGACTTCTTATTATCACATCAGGAAATCTCGGAACAATCTCCTCTGTCCTGACAAGACTCCGTGCAGGAAATGGATCAAGTTTACTTATTTCTGCAATCACTGAAGAAAGTTCAGCATCTGTCAGTTTCATTTTCTTTTTTATGTGAGAGAATTTCCCTGACAACAGTTCCTGCCCGCATTCCGCAAGCACCTTAAAGGCAAGAGTTTCCTCCAGTTTTCCAGCCTTCATCTGCAGAATAAAACACTCCTGAAAATTTCGCGCACCGATTCCCGGTGGCTCAAGAGATTGAACCGCGCTCAATGCCTGTTTAACAACAGACATTTCACACTGTATCATATTGCATATTTCTTCATCAGAAAATCTGAGATACCCGTCTCTATCAAGGAGTTCAATAATGAAATTTGCTGCCTCTGCCAGTGTCGGATCAAGATTTAAATAAGCTAGCTGGATTCCCAGCTTATCGCTCAGTGTCTCTTTCGTGCTGATGTTTTCAAAAAACTGCCCATCGGAAGGAACATTTTCCTGATAGATTTTTTCGAACTCAAGAAATGGATTGTCCTCAGCTGAATTTTCACATATCTGCATAAGTGAAATAACAGAAGCCTGAAGAATTTTTTGATAAAGTATGTTTATCTGCAGTTGATTCAGATTCTGTTTCAAACTTTGTTCGTTCATAATGATATTTTAGAAAAAACATACATATTTTACAAGTTGCAACAAATTTCACTGAAAAAATGATATAATTAAATTATGATCGGTGAATGGGAGTGGTTTTTCAGGATATTTATTACAGGTATTCTCAGCGGGATTATTGGCTGGGAAAGAGAGAAACACGCAAGAGCCGCCGGCTTTCGTACAATGATCCTTGTTGGTATTGGATGCTGCCTTTCGATGATTGTCTCTCTGAGAATCCACGAACTTTTTGCAGAAGCGAATGTACCTTACCTGACGGTTGATCCTGCGCGAATCGCTTACGGGGTTCTTACTGGAATTGGCTTTATAGGCGCAGGAACCATAATCAGAGATAGGGGGAGGGTCAGGGGTATCACCACCGCCTCATGTCTCTGGATTGTCAGTGCCATGGGACTTGCTGTGGGCTGCGGATATTATTTTCTTGGTATCACAACCACTTTAATGGTGATGGTCACACTTCTTACATTGAAGGGAATAGAAACAAAAATTCCTCATGATACTTACACCCGTATCAAAATCAAGTTTACAGGTGAAATCTCAATATTTCCAGATAAGGTTCTGTCAATCCTTTCTGACACAGGTTATACGATTCTCGAGTTTTCTCTACTTGAACACAGAAAAGAAAATTTTTCTGTCATAGAAGTTGTTTGCAGAACCAGAGGAAAAAAGGATGCGGTTTCTGTTCTGAATCTTTTCAAACCTTTCAACGAGATTATCGAAATAGAATACAGATAATTGTTCAATCTTTACTGCTCTGAACAAGTCCAGTATGTTTTTCCAGCATCTTCTGAAAACCTGAAATAATTGAATTTTCCACTTCCGGCGCAACCAGACATGGAATGGGACTTGTTTCATAACTGGCTTCCATGCCTATAGACTCAAAAACATCAACTGAAGGAAACTCTTCTTCGCCTCTTATTTTCCTGTTTTCCTCAGCATCCCTGAATGCTCTTTCGTCAGGTATGTAACCCCCATGACCATCACAGTTTTCAATCACCCATCTGTTTTCAAAACCATTCATCATCTTTTTAATCTTAATTCCTATACTTGAAAATAATTCACCTGAAAGAAAAAATGCCGCCATCATTCTATCAAGAGTTAAAAAAGACACCCTGTTGCTTATAAAGTCAGCCATCATTTCAGATTGACTCAACAGCGCTCTTGCAACAATTGACCTGAGATTTGAATGCGGATACGTTTGAATATCTTTTCTGGCCCGCTCAATCTGTTCGCCGGATATTTTTCTTTTTGGCATTTCAATAATATCCTGAGAAAAAAGGACTTTTTTTACCGGAAAACATTCTATATCAGAAGTGAGTTTTTTCGTGTTTTCAAAAAGGGTTGAAACTATTTTTTCGGTGATTTCAATGCTGCGTGTATTGCTGTCATAGGGATTGATGTGGTTAATATCTCCTGCTGCTCCATTAAAAAATATCGCATTGCAACCAAGGTTTTTTGAAATCCTGTCAACCAGCATACCTGGCCAATCACCTGAAACAAAATCACCGCCGATGGTGTCAGGATGCAGTACAAAGTTCACCGCGACACAAAACAATTTTCCTTTTTCGTCGGTAACCTTCATAACACCAAGTGTCCTGTCAATCTCACCAGCCGGTTTAATAATCCGGGTTCTGTCAACAGGATTTGTGATGGTCATTCCATTTTTCATCCTGTATCTTCTTATAAATGAAATGCCCGGCACATCTATGTTTGCAAATCCAATCAGGACATTTTGACGTGATCTGTAAGATTCTTCAACCGCATTGTAAATCATCAGAGGAAGTTCTTCAAGATATCTCTCATTCACAGGTATTTTTTTTGTAAAGACAAGTTCTCTGTTCAATCCGGTCAAAGGTCCGGTATGCGTGTGAGTGGCGTGAATAACCACTCCAGGATTTTTTATTCCCATCCTTTCTTCAATAAGGCTGATCACTTTTTCCACAACAGACAGTTCTATCCAGCAGAAATCTGTTGAAATTATAAAAACAGGATTACCGCCGTCTTCAAAACACATACAGCGCGCGTACAGATCGTCTTTGATGCCCTTTGAGATCCTTTTTTCAAAATAACCGATAAGACCAACACCATCCGGAGGACTCACGATTCTACTTCCAAATCCAATTTTGACCATTTGCAATTTCCTTGAGTCTGTCGAAAAAAACCTTTTCAATGTCTTTCGCCTGGTATGTTCCAATTATATTACCCTTTATAAAAAATGCAAACCTGTCTTTACCGCCTGCAATACCTATGTCTGCCTGCTTTGCCTCACCGGGACCGTTAACGCTGCAGCCCATAATCGCGATCGTCAGATTCTTAATTGCCGGATATTTTTCTGACATGCGAATAATCTTTTTTTTGAATGTTCTCACAATTTCTTCAAGCGGTACCTGGCATCTTCCACACACAGGGCAGGATATAATTTCTGGCTCGAATCTTCTCATACCAAGGGCCTGAAGAATTGCCTGTCCTGTTTTTATTTCTTTTTCAGGTTTATCAGTAAGTGAAACCCTTATTGTATCTCCAATTCCATCTGAAAGAAGTATGCCAATTCCAAGAATACTTTTTGCAAAACCAATCTCTCCTGAACCGGATTCAGTAATACCCAGATGCAATGGATAATCGCATCTTTCAAAGATAACACGATAGGCGCTGATTGTTTCTTTTACATAGGGTGTTTTCAGAGAAAGAACAATATCAAAAAAGTCATTGTCCTCACAAAATTTTATCGCATTAATTGTTGCATCGACTATATCCTGTACAATACCCTTTCCGGTGATTCTGATGGAACCCGAGTTCAAACCAAGCCGCAATGGAATTCCCTTATTGCCTGCTTCCTTTATAATCATTTTCAAACCATTCGCGGGTATATTGGAGGGATTCACCCTTATTTTATCTGACCCTGCTTCAATGGAATAGAAAGCCAGTCTATAATCATAGTGAATATCCGCCACAACGGGAAGTTCAATCCTTTCTTTTATTGCGGCAATGGCCTTTGCATCATTTTTATTCAGCACCGAAACCCTGACTATTTCTCCGCCTGCTTTTTTTATTCTCTCAATCTGTCTGATAACTTTTTCCACATTCGATGTGGGTATCTTTGTCATGGTTTGTACAGAAACAGGATACCCGCCCCCAATGTAACAACTCCCGACTTTTACACAACGGGATTTCCTCATCTTGATATCTTTTCCGTAAGAATTCTCAAAATGTCATTATAGGTAACAAGAACAACAAGGATAAGCAAAAAAACAATTCCTGCGATCTGTCCTATTTCAAGTATCCTCTTATTCGGTTTTCTCCTGATTATCCTTTCGCCAAGCAATCCAACAAGGTGTCCACCATCCAGAACAAAAAATGGAAAAAGATTCACAAGTCCAAGGTTAATATTGATGAACGCAATGAAATACAGAAAACTTGCTATGCCGGCTTTGATAATTTCAATGGTCATCCTGCTGATTCCAACCGGACCCGAAAGTTCCTGAAAAGACACCTGCTTTGTGAAAAGAAGCTTGAAACTTATCAGGATAACTCTGAACATTCGTATGTATTCCTTTCCCGCCTCAATTATTGAATCCAAAACACCATAACGGACAATCACCTCCTTCGGCATAATTCCAATGATATATCTTTTCTTCCCTTTAAACATTGACCTGTCTTTCTCCATCAATCTCGGTATGACAGGAATCGTCAATAAACTCGAATCTCTCTGAACATTGATCATTATGGGTTTGTCCGGTGTAATATTTGCCTGTTCAGTAATATTTTTAACAACGTCAAACCATTCCCTGCACAAAATGCCGTTAACAGACAATACCCTATCGCCTTCCCTTAATCCAGCAATTTCAGCCGGAAAATCTTTCTGCACTCCCCCAATAACTGTTCCGTCGTACCGGGATATACCAAGCATCAATGCTGGTATCAAAAAAACATAGGCAATAAGAATATTATGAATTGCTCCGGAAGCCACTATAAGTGCTCTTTTACCGGGAGGAAGTGCAACGTATTCGTCAGGAGATTTACCTTCCACAGCATCCTCTCCTGCCATTTTCACATACCCGCCAAAAGGTATAAGAGATATTAAATACTCTGTATCCTTTTTTTTCCATGAAACAATTCTGGGTCCGAATCCAAACGAGAATTTTTCCACTTTCACCCCGAGTTTTTTAGCAACCCAGAAATGACCGAACTCATGGATAAGTATTACCACCCCGAAAACAATGAGAATTCCAACAATAAACATTATCCCTCCTGTAAATTCTAATACACACTAAATTATTTCTTCGACAAAACTTCTTACCTGAGCTCTAATATTTTTATCAAGCTGCAATACATCATCAGCGCAGTTCAGGGACACTGGCTTATGTCTATCCAGCGCCTTCTCAATAAGCAATGGAATACTGTCAAATCTAATGTGTCCATCAAGAAAAAGATTAACAGATTCATCGTCTGCAGCATTGAGAACAGTAAGATAAGACCCTCCCATTTTAAGAGATTGTTTTGCAAGTTCAAAACATGGAAATCTTCCTTTTTCAATCTCTTCAAATGTAAGAGCGTGCATACCTGAAATGTCAGGTTCAGGCAAACCAGCACAGATCCTTTCAGGATAACTCAAACAGTAATTTATTGAATACCTCATATCAGGCATTGAAAGAATGGCCTTCATAAAACCATCAATGAATAAAATAAAACCATGCACTATTGCCTGGGGATGCAAAACAACCTTTATATCTTCTTTTTTTATGTTGAAAAGATAAAAAGCTTCTATAATTTCAAGACCTTTGTTCATCATCGTCGCTGAATCCACGGTTATTCTTCTACCCATTTTCCAGATCGGATGATTCAGAACCTGTTCAACCGTGACATCTCTGAGGTTTCCTTTATAGGAAAGAAACGGCCCTCCTGAAGCTGTGAGTATAATTTTATTTATTTCTTTTCTGTTCTCCTTCTCGAGCATCTGGAAAATTGCATTGTGTTCACTGTCCACAGGAAGAATCTTTCCTTTTTTCCCGAATAAAAGATGACCTGCGCAAACAATTATCTCTTTCGTTGCAAGTGCCACGATTTTACCAGCCTCAAGCGCTTTAAGAGTGGGTACAAGACCAGCAAGACCAGAAATTGCCATCACAACGATATCCACTTCTGGACGTGTTGCCAGAAATTCAAGACCATCATCACCATAAAGACATCTTGTTTTTCCGATATTCTCTGGTTTTGATTCTGATTTATCATTAAAGGATGCAAATACTGGTTCAAATTTTTTAATCTGTTTTAACAGTAAATCTCTCTGTCTGTTTGCAGCAAGACCGAAAACAGAAAATTTTCCAGGAAGAAGCGAAATGATATCGAGCGTTGCCTGACCGATTGAACCTGTTGAACCCAGAATAACAATATTTTTCATAACCCTCCAAATCTTCTCTTTCTTTTTGAAAATTCTTCGAGAGCCATTTTGAAATCTTTTTCTGAAAAATCCGGCCAAAGGGTATGAATAAAATAAAATTCAGCATAGATTGATTGCCATATGAGAAAATTGCTCAATCTCTGTTCACCTGCTGTTCTGATAACCATATCAACGTCTGGCAATTCTGGATAGTACAAGAAATCCCTGAATTTCTCCTCATTCAGTCTGTCAATCTTAAATTTCTGATGTATGATCTTTTCAATTGCGTCAAGTATTTCCTGTCTTCCCCCATAATTTAACGCAAAAGTAAGGTTTAATCTGGTGTTTTTTTCTGTAAGTTTTTCTGTGCTGGTGATAATCTGCTGAAGTTTTTCAGGAAGTTGTTTAATCCTTCCTATAAAACGCACCCTTATATTTTCAGCATGCAATGATTTCATTTCTTCCGTTAAAGAATCCTCCATAAGAGTGAAAAGAAATTTCACCTCATCAGGCGGTCTTTTCCAGTTCTCTGTGGAAAATGAATAGAGTGTAAGATACCTGACACCTGAATCTATTGCGGCCCTGACAGTTCTTCTCACAGCAGAAATCCCCTCTTTATGTCCGGCTACCCTGGGAAGTCCTTTTTCTGTCGCCCATCTTCTGTTGCCATCCATTATTATTGCCACATGAATTGGAATCTGTTTCATAATCTAAATTCTTCTCCAAAATAGACCTGCCGGCTTTTATAATCATTTAAGATTTCCTGTGGAGTACCCTGCGTCAGGATTGAACCATTATAAATTAAATATGCCCTATCTGTAATGCTCAGAGCATCCCTGACATTGTGATCGGTAATCAAAATTCCCACCCCATCTCTTTTAAGATCAAGTATCATTGACTTTATCTCAGAAACAGTCTTAGGGTCAATACCTGAAAATGGTTCATCCAGAAGAAGAAATTCAGGGTTATTGATAAGATTCCTGGCTATTTCAAGTCGGCGCTTCTCTCCACCAGAAAGAGTTCCAGCAATACTGTTTGAAAGGTGTTCTATACTCATTTTAGAAAGTAAAGACTTTGCAGTTTCAATTTGTTTATCGCGATCATGCACTAAATTCTCGAGAACTATCAGAAGATTCTCAACAACTGTAAGTCTGCCAAAAATTGCTGGTTCCTGAAACAGATAACTCATTCCAAGTCTTGCCCTCTGATACACAGGAAAACCGGTTATGTCCTTCCCGTGCAGATAAACATGTCCGCTGTCAGGTACAATAAAACCCATGATAATATTGAAAGTTGTCGTTTTACCAGCACCGTTTGGCCCAAGTAACCCAACAATTTCATTTTTACCAAGGTTAAGCGTAACATCTCTTAAAATCTGTTTTGTTCCTATCTTTTTGGCTATATTTCTGGTTTCAAGCATCTGAAAACAACTCCGGCGGATTTTTCATGCGGACATTCAAATGTCTGTAGGCATTTTCATTAGCAACCCTGCCCTGCGGAGTCCTGCTGATAAAGCCTTCCTTGACAAGGTATGATTCATAAACCTCTTCAATTGTATCAGGTTCCTCACCTACAGCTATCGCAAGACTTCTGATTCCAACAGGTCCACCATTGAATTTTTCAATAATGGTCTGTAGAATCTTCTTATCCATCTCATCAAGTCCTTTTTCATCAACCGCCATCTGATTAAGAGCATAAGAAGCAATTTCTCCATCAATACAATTCTTCCCTTTTACAAGCGTATAATCCCGCACTCTTCTCAATAATCTGTTAGCAATTCTTGGAGTGGCTCGTGATCTTCTGGCAATTTCCTCTGCTCCTGTTTCATCTATATTAAAATCAAGTATTTTGCAGGATCGCAGGATAATATTTGTAAGCTCTTCGGTCGAATAATAATCAAGCCGGTGAATAATCCCGAAGCGATTGCGTAACGGTGATGTAAGAAGCCCTATCTTGGTTGTCGCTCCAATCAGGGTAAATGGCTTTAACGGTATTTTAACTGATTTTGCTTTAGGTCCTTCTCCAAGCATTATGTCAATCGTAAAATCTTCCATCGCACTGTAAAGATATTCCTCAACCTGTCTTGAAAGACGATGAATCTCATCAATGAAAAAGATGTCACCTTCATCAAGGTTTGTAAGTATGCCTGCAAGATCACCGGCTTTTTCCAGAACAGGTCCTGAAGTTGCACGAATGTTTACACCGAGGGAATTCGCAATGATGTAAGCAAGGGTGGTCTTTCCCAAACCCGGTGGACCATAAAGCAAAACATGATCAAGTACATCGTTTCTCATCTTTGCAGACCTGATAAAAATTGACAGGTTTTCTTTAACACGTTCCTGTCCCACAAACTCATCAAAAGTCTGCGGTCTGAGAGAACTTTCATATTTCAGATCATCCCTGGTCTTGACAGGAGAGGTCATTCTTTCTTCCATTTTACGCCCGTTTCAGTATTTCTTTGAGAAAAAACTCCAGACTCTCTGGTTTTTTCGCCATTTCCTTAGCGGTTTTTCTTACTATCTGCTGAGCTTCATTTCTTCTATATCCGAGTACTGTCAGGGCTTCTATCGCCTCTGCCACAAAATCTCCTGAAACATCTTCCATAATAGGAACATCCAGACCGTCCATATGGTTTTTCAACTCCACAACAAGCCTTTCCGCTGTTTTTTTTCCGATGCCAGGGGTTTTCTTCAAAAATTCTACATCTCCGGATAAAACAGCACTCAGTATCTCATCCGGACTCAACCTCGAAAGAATACGCAATGCGAGTTTTGGTCCGACCCCTGGAAGCAGGATCAATTTTTGAAAAATCTTCCATTCTTTTTCTGTCGCAAAACCATAAAGTTCAGGATTTTCTTCTCTTACCATCATAACCGTGAAAAGACGAACTCTTGCACCCTCTTCAGGAAGAACACTTGAAGTGGAAAGAGGTACACTTAAAAAGTAACATATACCGCCAACCTCAATAAAAACCTCCATGGGTGCCCTGCGCATCAATTTCCCTTCAATAGAACAAATCATAATTTATCAATCAAATTGTTAAACTTGTTTATTGACAGGAAACTTATCGCCGCAGCGAGTGCATCAATTGTGTGTTCACCTGGATTGTCCTGCAATCCCAGTAATTTTTGAACCATAAAACAAACCTGCTGTTTGAGTGCCTGACCGCCGCCTGTAATGGTCTTCTTTATCTCGGCCGGTGTTATGAATGAAACCTTTATACCTCTTGCTATACCTGTACAGGCGATAACGCCCGAAACAACCCCTATCGCCAGTGCAATCTGGGTGTTTCTGGCAACATAAATTTTTTCTATCGCAATAAAGTCAGGCTTTAATTCTTCAACAATGGAATCAAATGTTCTTCCAATGAAAACGAGTTTATCTCCGAAAGGAATTTCTTTTGGGACAGAATACTGCCCGTACTTCAATGGTTTGATGGCTCCTGCGCAATCAAAAATAAAACCATATCCAAAATTATTTAAACCAGGATCCACCCCGAGTACAGTAATACCATTGTTTTGATTCAACTGGACATCGCCTCAATCAATTCGTCAGGAATGTCAAAATTTGAATGTACATTCTGAACATCATCATGTTCTTCAAGTTCATCAAGCAATTTCAGAAGCTGTTCAGCATCCTTACCTTCTATCCTGACAGTATTTTTTGGAATAAGATTAACAGATGCACTTTCAATCGGTATTTTGTTTTCTTCGAGGATTTTTTTGACAGCCTCCAGCTTATCAGGAGTACAAACGATTTCGAACATATCATTATCTAACTTCAAATCTTCTGCGCCAGCATCAAGAACCAGAGAAAGAAGTCTCTCTTCATCTATCCCCTGACTTTTCAATGTCACAACCCCTTTCCTCTCAAACATCCAGGAAACACATCCACTTTCTCCAAGATTCCCGTTATGCCGTGAGAAAATAGAACGAATCTCCGCAGCAGTTCTGCGTTTATTGTCCGTTAACGTTTCAACAAGAATGGCAACTCCGCCCGGCCCATAGCCTTCATAACCAACAGATTCCAGAACCACTCCGCCTTCCTCTCCTGTACCTTTTTTAATCGCTCTCTGGATATTGTCATTGGGCATATTTATACCTCTTGCTCTTTCAATTGCCATACGAAGCTGAGGGTTATTATCAGGATTACCTCCCCCCATTTTAGCAGCCATCATTATCTCTCTGATAAGCTTTGTGAACATTTTGCCTCTTCTTGCATCTGTTGCCATCTTCTTGTGCTTTATACTTGCCCATTTATTGTGACCTGACATATTCAATCCCTCCTTTTACGGTTCTTCCTGCGTTTCCTCTTTCAATTTTTCCCAGAAATCCTGGGCATTCAATTGTTCTAGATATTTCCTGAATTCCTCCACTTCTTTCTGGTTAATTGGTTTATCCGCAACCGAGGTCTGTAAAGATTCTTTTCCAGCGTAATATTTTACAATATCAGGGTCTTCCATCAAATTCTCTGAAGCAAATATCGGTGCGGATGATCTCAGAGCAAGCGCAATGCCATCGCTCGGTCTGCAATCAACTCTAATCTGAACACCGGTTTCTGTTTCAATAATAATATCAGCGTAATAAGTGTTCTCTTTTAAGGAATGTATATCAAGCCTGACAATCTTTCCTTTCATTTTTTCTATTACAGATCTTAAAAGATCATGCGTGAGTGGCCTTGGAAAGGATTTTTTTTCAAGTATAAGAAGTATCGCCTGTGCTTCAAATAAACCGATAACAATGGGAAGTATGGAGCCTGTTTTTCTGTCTTTGAGAATCACTATGGGCGTACTGGTTGTGATATTAAGAACAATGTTTTCAACCTCTACTCTTACCATTATCTAATCCTCTTTCTTTACCTTTTTTGTCTCTATAATCTTTTCGGCAAGATGCGGAGGAACCTCCTCATAGTGAAAAAAACTCATCACAAATGTTCCTCTACCACTGGTCAGGGATCTTAACTCAGTTGAATAGTTAGACATCTCTGCCAGTGGCACAAGCGCCTTCACAACCTGATTGTTTCCGTGAGCTGTCATTTCAAGCACCCTGCCCCTTTTCGCATTTATTGTTCCCATAACATCACCAACAAATTCCTGCGGGACAGATACTTCCACATTCATTATGGGTTCAAGAAGAACAGGTTTAGCGTCCTGAACTGCTTTTTGAAGAGCCAGAATTCCTGCAAGCTGAAACGCAATATCAGAAGAATCAACCACATGATATGAACCATCATAAACGGTAACCTTTATATCCACTATCGGATATCCAGCAAGCACACCTTTTGACATAGCCTCTTTAACACCTTTTTCAACAGATGGTATGTACTGCCTCGGAATCGCTCCGCCAAAAATTTCGTCGACAAACTCAAATCCGCTTCCTCTTGGAAGTGGCTCAACCTTCAGGAAACAATGTCCGTACTGTCCTCTACCACCTGTTTGCTTTTTGTGTTTACCTTCAGCACTTGCAGCAGTTGTAATTGTCTCTTTGTAAGCAATCTTGGGCGTACCTCTCAGTACTTCCACGCCAAATTTTTCCTTGAACTTGTTGATAACAACATCAAGATGAACATCGCCCATACCTGAAATGATAGTTTCATTTGTTTCTGTGTCCCTGAAAACTTTTATCGTTGGATCCTCATCCATAATTTTTGAAATTGCTGCACCGAGTTTGTCTTCTGTACCTTTTACCTTGGGCGCAAGAGAAAAAGAAACCGCTGATTCCGGTAAAGATGGCACCGGATATATCACAGGATACGAAGGATCAGAAAAACTATCAAAAGTTTTAAAACCTGTTAATTTCGCAACAGCCACAATCTCACCTGAAACTGCTTCTGCCACAAGTTCCTGTTTCTTTCCTTTAAGTTTGAAAAACTGACCCACTCTCTCCTTTGATCCCTGACTCGCATTATAAAAGTTTGTGTTTGAAACTAAAGTTCCGGAACGGATTTTCAAATAGGAAATCCTTCCCATAAAAGGATCATTATAGGTTTTGAAAACAATACCTGAAACAGAAGCAGAAGTAGTTCTCTGCACATTAATATCTTCGCCCTTTTGATTTTTGGCTTTTATTTCAGACATTTCAGAACCGGGTAAGTAGTTTATAATAAAATCAAGCAAATGATCAATTCCCATCTGGTTTAAGCCTGAACCACAACATACGGGAATTATTGATCCGTTCATAATTCCCTTGCGAAGAGAAGAAATGATTTCTTCAGAAGTGAGTTCCTCTCCATTAAGATATTTTTCCATCAACTTATCATCTATTTCAGCGATAGAATCAAGAAGATTCTGAACAAAAATTTGAAATTCTGGCTTTTTTTGATTTGAGGAATCAAGAAGATTGACAACCGATTGAAGTTTATTATCAGAAAACAGAGGTGCAACAACACAGACCGCCTTCTTGCCCAACCAGTCGTTAATCTGCTTTAATATTGACTGAAAATCTGCATGTTCTGAATCAAGCTTATTTACAAAAACAATAACAGGTAATTTCTTCTCCTGAAGAAGCTGCCAGGCTTTTTCTGTTCCAACTTCAACACCACTGTCAGCAGCAATGTTTATAATGCCGGCATCCACTGCTTCAACAGCTGAAATCTGCTCACCTATAAAATCCATATAACCGGGAGCATCCACAACATAACAGGTTGATTTCTTCCACTGAAAGTTTGCAACAGCAAGATTTGTGCTCATCAATCTCCGTTTTTCCTCTTCCTCATAATCCATTGTGGTATTACCCTGATTTATATCCCCCATCCTATCAATTGCTCCCGCCTTGAAAAGCATTGCCTCTGCAAGAATTGTTTTGCCGGACCTGCTATGACCGAAAAGACCAAAATTAAAAATAGAACCCATTGATGTTCCTCCGTACCTAACCGAACTTTAAAATTTAGTTTTTATTATTATACCACAGAAAAATAAAAATTGATGCCAGAGAATGAAAATATATCGCCTGCAATTTTTCTTGATTTGACAGAACAAATGATAATGTTAAAATTGTAAAAAAGGTTAAAAATGTTAGATACAGATCAGGAATATCTGACAACGGGCCAGGTGGCAAAGATTTTGCACTGTTCAAGAGTAACCATTTTTAAGTGGGTATTGAATGGCAGGATTGATGCTATAAAAACCGCAGGCGGTCATTACCGAATACCTAAAGAGAATATCAAAAAATTTTTACAGCCACAACAAAGTGATTCTGAACAACCGGCGCCGGGCGGGAGAAAAATAAAAATTCTTGTTGTTGATGACGAACCCCATATTGTGAAAACCCTGGTTATTTTTCTTAAAAAATCCAGCCCTGTTTTTGATGTTTATGGAACAACAAACAGTTTTGATGCGGGCAGACTCATGGCCACTTTCAAACCTGACATTGCGATAATAGATATCGTGATGCCGGGCATGGATGGATTTGAAATAGTTGAAAAAATAAAATCTGACCCGATTACAAAACACACAAAGATCATAGTCATAACAGGATATGGAACAAAAGAGAATATCGAGAAAATAAAAGCTAAGGGAGCAAACCTCTGTGTATTAAAACCATTTGATTATCGTGAGCTGGCAGAACAGGTAAAGGAACTCTCAGGAATCAAAACATAATATGTCTTAAAATACTTTTAAATCGGCAAGGGGATTAAATTGACAGACAATAATAAGAATAAAATGCCGTCTAAAGAAGTCGAACTTCTTCAAAAAAAGATAGATACTCTATATCGTGAAATTGAAAATCTGAAAAAATCACCTGCCGCAGCATTTTTTGAATCCGCCCAGCAATGGCGAACAATTTTTGATGCAATTCCTGAACCAATCTTCCTTCTTGACAAAGATTTAAAAATAATAAGATGCAATGCCTCAATGGCTGAGGTTCTGAACAGACCCTATCAGGAGATTATCTGGCAGAAACTGGATGATTTTAACATTAATATAGATCTTGCTGGCATAGTAAGAAGGCATATTTCAAAAATAAAAAAAGCGCCGGTTAGATCAATAGAAATAATAAGTATTGACAGGAACTGGTATGAAATCACAATACAGCCTGTATTTAACGGTACAGAACAGTCTTTTAAAATCCTTGTAATCTTGAGGAATATAACCTATCTCAAAGAAACAGAAGAAAATCTGACAGAAAGCCATACAAAACTTAAAAAAGCATTTCATGGAACAGTTGATGCACTTGCAGAAACCATAGAGAAAAGAGATCCTTTTACAGCAGGTCATGAAAGACGGGTCGCTCAGATTGCTCAGGCAATAGCAATCAATCTCGGCATGGAATCAGAAAAGGTTGAAGGAATTCTCATCTCAGGACTTCTTCATGATTTAGGAAAAATTGTTATACCTGCTGAGATTTTAAGTAAACCCGGCAAACTGAACTTACATGAATATAACCTTGTAAAATCTCATCCAGGAGCCGGATACGAAATACTTAAAAAGGTGGAATTTCCATGGCCTGTGGCTGAAATAGTCCTTCAGCATCACGAAAGACTGGATGGTTCCGGATATCCGCATGGTATAACAAAAGAAAAAATTATATTTGAAGCGCGTATCCTTGCTGTTGCTGATGTTTTTGAAGCTATGCTGTCCCATAAACCCTACCGAAAAGCAAAAACCCTCAACCAGGTAATTTCTGAAATACAGCAGCATAAAGCGATACTCTTTGATGAAAAAGTTGTGGATGCGTGCACAGAGCTTTTTCAGAAAAAGAACTTCCATATTGAGTAATCTATTTTCTTTTTGCTTTTGTTGCAACAATTTCATTAAGTCCCCACAAAGAGATATAATAAAAATATGAATGGAAAAACTGTTTTCATCATTGAGGATGAACGGGACATATCAGAACTGATTGCTCTTCACTTTAGAAAATCAGGTTTTATTGTGGTTGAATTTTCAAAAGGAAATGATTTTCTTGACTTTCTGAAAAAGAAGAAACCAGATTTGATTATCCTTGATCTGATGTTACCCGATATTGATGGGATTGAAATTTGTAAATATATGAAATCAGAAATCCTTTTCAGATCTGTACCGATAATAATTTTAACCGCAAAATCAGAGGAATCAGATAAAATTATTGGACTTGAACTGGGCGCGGATGACTATGTTACAAAACCCTTTTCTCCAAGGGAACTTGTTGCAAGGGTAAAAAACATTTTGAAAAGATATGATTCCTCACAGGAAAGAAAAACTTATGAGATTGGTAAAGTCTTACCCGTTGACCTTGAAAAATATGAGGTATATGTGAAAAATAAAAAGGTGCATCTGACCACCACAGAATTCAATATCCTCAAAATTCTTCTGAGTAAAAAGGGATGGGTTTTCCCGAGAGAAAAAATACTTGACACACTCTGGCAGGGTGAAAAAGCAGTTATTGATAGGACAATTGATGTGCACATTAAAAAACTCAGAGAAAAACTCGGTGAAGCAGGCAAGTTTATAAAGAATGTTCGGGGTGTGGGGTATAAAATAATTGAAGAATGAAAAACAGATTTTTTCTTAAGATTTTTTCCGGTTATCTTGCTCTGATCTTTTTCTTCCTGGTGTTCAGTTATTTCATCACAATCAAAATATTAAAAAATCAGCAAATGCAAATTATCTCTGAAAACATACAAGATGTTGTCGACACGGTTGAAACAGCAAGTCAGAATTTCTATAGCGCTGAAAAACAAAAAAAATTTGAAGAATACATCTACCAGGTCACTAAAAAGACTGATGTCAGAATAACCATTATATCACTCAACGGCACGGTTATTATGGACTCAGAAAAAGATCCATCATTTATAGAAAATCATTCAGATAGACCTGAATTCAGACAGGCTGTTGAAAATGGTTATGGCAAGTCCATAAGGTGGAGCCCGACGTTAGAAACATACATGGTATATTATGCAAAAAAAAGCGGTAATTCCGTAATAAGAGGCAGTCTTCATGCAGATGATGTTTCTGGAATAATCAGCGATGGAAAAAGAAATTTTGCAAGAATTTCATGGGTTTTGCTTTTAACAGGGTTGATGTTTTCTCTTATTTTTTCACGTCTGCTGTATTCTCCGGTAAAAGAAATCCTGGTGCTTACTGAAAACCTTCGATACAGAAAACAAACCGGGGATTCCATTCCAAAAAGAAAAGATGAAATTGGGGAAATAATGAAAAACATAATCGATTTTGCTTCAAGAACATCTCAACTTGAAGAAAAAGAAAAATTTGTTGCCGGTGCACTTAAACAGTTCATCAATACCATGGATTTTCCGGTTGCGATCCTGAATGTTGAAGGAGATATAAATACATACAATGCACCTTTCGGCGCATTACTTGAAATAGAAAAAAAACAGGGATTATGGTGGGAAAAGATTAAACATTTTGAAATAAACAGACTGATAAAAGAAACAATTGAAGATAAAGAAAAATTGGAACGGGAAGTGAGAATAAAAGATAACTATTTTTTGTGTAGGTCAATTCTTCTGAATGAAAATAAAGAAATCTTGCTGATACTTGTTGACATAACACAGATAAAAAACATTGAGGAAAGAAGAAAAGAATTTTTGACCGCTGTATCCCACGAATTAAAAACACCTCTCACCGCAATAAAGGGTTATATTGAAACATTGAAGGAAGAAATCACAGATTCAGAAAAAAGAAAGTATATTGATATCGTAGCGCATAATACAGAAAGAATGGCAGGAATACTTGAAGACCTTATCACTCTTTCACAGCTGGAAAAAACAGATGTAAAGGTTGATATACAGGATGTGGACATCAGTAAAGTTGTTAAAAACGTAGTTTTACTTTTTGAAAAAAAAGCAACTGATAAAGGTTTAGCCTTACAGTTTAAAGACAAAGTTGTTCCATTGATAAAAGGTAATGAATTCAGGCTTGAACAGATGCTTATTAACCTTGTGGATAATGCCATAAGATTTACTGAAAGGGGAAAGATTGAAATCTCTCTGGATTATCAGAAGGAAACAAAAGCCATTAAGATACAGGTAGCCGATACAGGTATCGGTATTGAAAAACAACACCTTTCCAGAATTTTTGAAAAATTTTATGTGGCGGATAAAGCAAGGTCCAGACATACAGGAGGTACCGGATTAGGACTTTCAATTGTGAAAAGTATAGTATCGCTGCATAATGGAAACATAGAAGTTGAAAGTACCCCGGGCAAAGGAACAAAATTCATAATAACTCTTCCTGTTTAACCCGGTTTTTAACCAAATCTTAACAGATTCTTTAATCAATCCTTAAAAAACCGCCATACTATATCTGCAGAAAAATTTTTTATCTTTACAAAAAGGAGGTAAGTATGGCGGTGAGCAGAATGCTCAGAAAAATGAAATTGAAGTGGTGGTTTGTTTGCCTGATGTTAATTTTTGGTTCATTTGTTCTGACTCCTCAGGCAAAAGCAGGAAAGGAAGAGATGTATATTTTGCTTAATCTTCTTGTGGAAAAAGGGACAATAACAAAAGAAGAGAGTAATGAAATTCTGGCTGCTGTTGAAAATATATCCAAAAAACAGAAACAGGAAGCAGAAAAGGGTTTAGTAAAAACAGCTGCAGCGAAGAATATGAAACTTGGTGGTTATGTTCAGGCAAGGTATGACATCTACGACTATAAAGGTAAATTTGATGAATTTTTAATGAAAAGAGTAAGGCTTGGTGTTTCGGGTAATGCGATTGATAATGTTGCTTATAAGGTAGAGTTTGATCTGCTGAAGGGAAAGAATAATGACCTTCTCACAGACGCCTTTTTAAAATTCACACATTTCCCGCAGGCAAATATAACAATCGGACAATTTAAAATACCTTATTCTGAAGAATACCTTATTTCATCTTCTGCTATTGATACTATTGAAAGGTCATTGCCTGTCACCAGCATGTCATCAGAATATGACAGGGGTATAATGATAGATGGAAATTTTCTTGACAAAAGGATTTATTATGGGGTCGCCTTTGTAAATGGTACAGGAGGAAACAAATCTGATGATAATGATTCGAAGGACTGGGTTGGAAGGATTGTTTTTGCACCATGGGCGAACTCCAGCAATGCTCTTTCTGGATTGAAATTTGGTACAGCGTATCAAACAGGACAGCAGAACACCGGAGCGAATAAGGAAGATAGAATAAGAACAGATATTATGTTGAAGTATCAGTATAAAAACCTCAAAACGCTTGCAGAATTTTTAACCCAGGAGATTGAAAAAGGCACAACAAAAACAAAAAGTGATGGATACTTTGTTCAATGTGCTTACAATTTTCCCATTTCCAATGAACACTCAATTGAACCTGTCTTCAAATACGAAGTGTACGATCCAAACACAAAAACATCCAATGATACGCAGAGCATATTTACAGCCGGCTTAAACTATTATTTCGGTAAGAACGTGAAGTTCAGCACAAACTACAGATGGAGAAATGATGACAAGGGTGGTAAAATAGCGACCAACAGTAATGAATGGTTCTCACAGGTTCAGATAAGGTATTAATAACAATAAGAAAGGAGGATAAAATGAAAAACATAAAAAAGTTTCTAAAATACACATTTTCACTTGTAATCGCGTTATTGGTTGCGTCGCCTTTTGCAAAAAGCGCTGCATCGGAATTAACCGGTGCCGGTGCAACATTTCCTTATCCTCTCTATTCAAAAATGTTTGATGTTTATTATAAGGAACAGGGAGTAAAAGTAAATTATTCAGCAATAGGTTCAGGTGGAGGAATACGACAGCTGATAGAAAAAACCGTTGACTTTGGTGGTTCAGATGCGTTTCTTACGGATGAACAGTTGAAAAAAATGGGGGATATTGTTCATATTCCCATCTGTCTCGGAGCAGTCGTTCTTGCATACAACCTTCCCGGTGTTGATGAAT
This sequence comes from uncultured bacterium, assembly GCA_964532995.1. Taxonomy (GTDB): domain Bacteria; phylum Ratteibacteria; class UBA8468; order B48-G9; family DTJG01; genus DTJG01. Next base: position 15,194 of record CAZHJN010000021.1, on the reverse strand, counting down.
TAAACCTCAGTTCTGAAATACTGGCAGAAATATTCCTTGGTAGAATAAAGAAATGGAACGATCCGAAACTTCAGAAGTTAAATCCCAAGGCAAAGCTTCCTGATATGAACATAGTAACTGTGCACAGATCTGATAGAAGCGGAACCACATTCATTTTCACTGACTATCTCAGTAAAATAAGCAATGAGTGGAAAACCAGGGTGGGTACCGGAACTGCCGTCAACTGGCCCTGCGGACTTGGTGGTAAAGGTAATCCAGGCGTTGCAGGCCTTATAAAACAGATACCGGCATCAATCGGCTACGTTGAGCTGATTTATGCACTTTCAAATAAAATCAATTTTGCGAACATACAGAACAAAAGCGGTGTATTTGTGAAACCCGGCATCGCAAGTACCAGTGCCTCTGCTGACATTTCTCTTCCAGATGATATGCGAATTTCAATCACAGACACATATGCAAAAAATGGTTATCCAATAAGCGGATTTACCTGGATACTTGTTTACAGGGAGCAAAACTATAACAACAGAACCGCGGAAAGAGCAAAAGCTCTTGTTGATTTACTATGGTGGATAACCCATCAGGGGCAGAAATACACAGAACAATTGCATTATGCCCCACTTTCAAAAGAAGCAATAAAAAAAGCCGAAAATCTCATCAAAACAATTACTTATGGTGGTAAGCCTATGATGAAATAAGGTTGAAAAACATAGTAAGAAAGCCCCCCGGAGTTTACCGGGGGGCTTTCTCAACCAAAATCCTGCGTGTTATAATAAAATAATGGAAAAAAACAAAAATCCGGAAGGAAATGATTGTCTCGGAATTGCGGATTACAATACTACAACTCCATCTGGAATCAAATATTCGGCACACGTAACAGGTATCGTACCTGACCTTTTATTCACAAAAATCATTTTTTTGTCAGGTCTGTTTGTTCTGTTGATGACCATCGCAATTTTCGTATCGCTTGTCCTGAATTCTATACCATCAATAAGAGAATTTGGTTTCAGTTTTTTTACAGGAAGAGTGTGGGACCCTGTTTTTGAGAAATATGGAGCCCTGCCATTTGTCACAGGAACAATCACAACCGCTTTTCTGGCACTTTTCATTACAATTCCTTTTTCAATTGCAATATCACTGTATCTTGGCGGAGACTTCATAAAGGAAAAATCCTTTTTTGCAGGCTTTTTGAAAAATTCAATAGATCTGCTTTCCGGAATTCCATCTGTTGTCTATGGTTTTTTTGGATTATTTATTGTTGTCCCTGTGGTCAGGTATTTTCAAATAAAATTCGGTATTCAACCATATGGAGTTGGAATATTTACGGCTTCAATAGTACTATCAATAATGATTATTCCTTTCTCTGCTTCTCTTGGCAGAGAGGTTATAGAAATGGTTCCAGCAGAAATAAAAGAAGCCGGATATTCACTTGGAGCCACCAGATATGAGGTAATAAAATATATTGTTTTACCGTATTGCAAAACTGGAATAATAGCTGGTTTGCTGCTTGCTCTTGGAAGGGCAATTGGAGAAACAATGGCTGTAACTATGGTTATTGGAAATTCAAATCTAATGCCAGCAAATATATTTTCACCGGCAAACACAATGGCCTCAATTATAGCCAATGAATTCACAGAAGCGGTGACAGAATTGCATCTTTCAAGCCTTATTGAAATCGGTATCGTCCTATTTATTGTAACAACTTTAGTAAGTATAACAGGAAAACTTATCATTAGAAGGTTTGTCATACACAGATAAACTTTATATGGAAAAAGAAAGAAAAAGAATCCTGAAAGAGCGAATTTTTAGCTTTGGGGTTTTTTTCTTGCGTTTACCGCATGCATACCTCTTTTTCTCATACTGGGTTTTATAATTAAAAAGGGGATTTCTGCGATAAATTTTGAATTCTTTATTCACCTGCCAAAGCCAGTTGGAGATGAAGGAGGCGGTATCTCCAATGCAATAATCGGAACATTCATTACTGTTGGAATAGCTTTTTTCATTGCTACACCAATTTCTATTATGGCAGGTATATTTCTTGCAGAAAACAGAAAAGGAATAGTACCGGAAATTTTAAGAACATGCATAGATATTCTCAGCAGTATTCCGTCTATTGTTATAGGAATTATTGCATATCTATGGATAGTAAAACCAATGAAAACTTTTTCTGCTCTATCCGGTGGAGTTGCACTTGCCATTATAATGTTACCGGTTGTAATCAAATCAACAGAAGAAACCCTTGCCATGATCCCGTACAGCCTCAGAGAAGCATCTTTTGCTCTTGGAGTTCCTTATTACAGAACAATTTTGAAAGTTATCGTTCCAGCTGGATTGAGCGGCATTGTCACAGGAATACTGATTGCCATATCACGAATTGCTGGCGAAACCGCACCCCTGCTGTTTACCGCATTCGGCAATCCATTCATGAGTTTAAAAATCACAAAACCAATAAATTCCCTGCCTCTGGTCGTATTCAATTATTCCACCAGTCCCTATGAACAGTGGCATCAGATTGCATGGGGAGCGGCACTTGTTCTTTTAATGCTTATTTTAACTTTTAACTTACTTTCAAGGATTATTTCAAGAAAATGGAAAGTGAAATTTTAAAAATCGAAAATTTCAGTGCTGGTTTTGGAAATACCTGGATACTGAAAAATATCACTTTTTCAGTCTGGCAGAATAAAATTACAGCCATAATGGGACCATCCGGTTGTGGTAAAACCACACTTATCAGATGCATAAATAGGATGCATGAATTTTCGCCCGGAGCGACACATTCTGGAAAGATTTTATTACATGGACAGGATATTTATTCTATCAACCCGATAACAGTGAGAAGAAAAATAGGAATGGTTTTCCAGAGACCAAACCCATTTCCCACAATGAGCATATACGACAATGTGCTGTCTGGTTTTATACTGAACGGAATAAAGATGCAAAAACAGGAAAAAGATCGTATCGTTATAAACTCACTTCAGAAAGCAGGCCTGTGGGAAGAGGTGAAAGATAATTTGTACAGAAAAGGCACCTTTCTTTCTGGAGGTCAGCAACAAAGACTTTGCATTGCCAGGGCTCTTGCAATGAATCCAGACATATTGCTGCTTGATGAACCCACTTCATCCCTTGATCCAAAATCCACCTTATTAATTGAGCAACTGATGGAGGAATTAAGACAGAACGTTACCGTATTAATAGTAACACATAACATTGCTCAAGCAGCAAGAATTTCAGATTACGTTGCGTTTTTATATCTTGGGGACTTGATTGAATATGGACCCTCAAAGAAAATATTTACCGCGCCTGAAAATAAAAAAACCGAAGAATATTTAACCGGAAAGTTCGGATGAGGAGGAATATATATGATTGAAAACAGGCTCAAAGAAATCAAACAGAAACTTATTGAGTTTTCACTCCTGACAGAAAAAATGATAGACGATAGTATAAAGGGATTATTGCAGAAGAACTCTTCCATGCTCAAGCATATCATAGACACTGATGAACCCAGAACCAATCATCTTGAAATTGAGATAGAAGAAATGTGCATTGAAACAATAGCGCAATATGCACCGAAAGCATCATATCTCAGAACAATCCTGATGATTTTGAAAATAAATAATGACCTGGAAAGAATGGGAGATCATGCGGTAAATATCTGCGAAAGCGCTCTGTTTTTAATTGAAAGACCGGATGTAAAGCCATTGATAGATATACCCAAAATGGCGGAATTGACCATTCAGATGCTTGATGATAGTTTGAAAGCCTATATAGAACAGAATGCAGAAATAGCAAAACAGGTTTGCAGAAGAGACGAGAATGTTGACAATTTAAGAAATCAGATACTGAGGGAACTTATAACATATATGATAAGCGACCCGTCAACAATTGAAAGATCTTTGCATCTTTTAAGAATAGCACAGAATTTCGAAAGAATAGCAGATCTGTCCACAAATGTTTGTGAGGACGTTGTATTCATGGTTGAAGGTAAGGTAATAAAACATCACGCTGATCAATAAAAATCCCGGCAACACCTACTCTCCCGCCCGCTCTCGCGGACAGTACCATCGGCGCCAGAGGGCTTAACGACCGTGTTCGGGATGGGAACGGGTGTTTCCCCTCGGCTATGGTTGCCGGGAATATAATAATACATCACACTTTAGATTCTGTCAAGCGATGCATCTCTTCAGGGGAGAAAATGCCTTTTTCTGTTATGAAACCTGTGATCAAATGAGAAGGGGTTATATCAAATGATGGATTATAAACATTGATTCCATCAGGTGCAATTTTCTTTCCCATAACAGATTCAACTTCATTTTTATCCCTCTCCTCAATCGGGATCTCTCTACCATCTGATATTGAAAAATCAAAGCTTGAAAGAGGCGCAGCAACATAAAAAGGAATGCCATGAAATTTTGCAAGCACAGAAATTGAATAAGTACCTATTTTATTAGCTGTATCTCCATTTCTGGCGATCCTATCCGCGCCTGTGATTACCATATCTATCCTGCCCTGTTGCATTAAAAATCCGGCCATATTGTCACATATCAGAATGGATGAAATATTTGTTTTTTTCAACTCCCACATAGTAAGGCGCGCACCCTGCAGAACAGGTCGCGTTTCATCAACATAAACAGTAATTTTCTTCCCTTTTTTTTTAGCCAGAAACATCGGAGCAAGAGCGGTTCCAATCCCACTTGTTGCAAGAGCTCCAGCATTGCAGTGTGTGAGAATTCTCATATTGTTCTTTATAAGAGTTTCACCATATTCTGCTATTCTTTGGCAATTTTCAAGGTCCTCCTGAAACATTTTCCTGCATTCATCTTCGATCTTTTCAACAATTTCAAAAGTATTAAGTTCTGTGTTCTCTTCGATAACAGCCACAAGTCTGTCAATTCCGTAAAACAGATTATATGCTGTTGGACGACAGCTCTTAATGTAATCAATTGATTTATTGATGTGTTTAAGAAATTCTTTCCTGTTCTTTCCAATCAATTTTTTTGCCGCAAGCAACAAACCAAAAGACGCTGCCAGCCCAATTGCCGGAGCACCTCTTATTTTCAGAGTCTTTATTGCACGATAAACATCTTCCACCGAGCGCAGCTCAACATATTTTTCCCTGTGAGGTAAACACTTCTGATCAATTATCTTAAGTGCATTCCCTTTCCATTCAAGAGTTTTTATAATCTGCTTCATGATCAATCAAGCGAAAAACCGTCAGGTAATGTATTTTTCAATCTTTCAATCAATTCAGGTACAATAGCAACCTGGAATTTGTTAAGTTTCACTTTCACATGACCACCTTTTTCATCTCCTATCACTAAAAAAACACCGGACATGCCTCTGTAATTGCTCAAAATATTTTTTAACTGAACAAGAATATCATCGCTGGTCTCTTTGTTTATTTTTATTGTAAGATTCTTTGCGTGCTTTTCAAGGATTGTATTTATTGTTGCCACATCCTTTGCCACTATTTTGCTGTGTTCAGATCTGTGATCAACCTTGCCTTTGATAAAAACTATGTTACTTATTTTAAGCAGGCTGGAAATGCTTTCATACACAGAAGGATAAAAAACAACTTCAATTTTCCCGTACAGGTCCTCCAGTTCGCCAACAGCCATTTTTTCACCCTTTCTATTTGCCACACGCCTGATGTTCTGAACGAGTCCTCCAAACCAGTACTCTTTACCCTCAACAAGATTGTTTATCTGATTGCTCCAGGCATCAACAAAATTAGAAAGCGTATCACTGCAATTTTCAAGGGGGTGCCCTGTTCTGTAAACACCTAACATTTCCTTTTCAAACGAAAGAAGTTTTGCTTCCGGCCATTCAGGTAATTCAGAGATTGCTTTGTGTATTGAAGGTGGTACAAATTTTTCAGGTTTTGAAAAGATTGAAAGCTGCCCTTCTGCGTTAATTTTCTGTATCCTTGAGCCCTGTTCTATTGCCTCATCCATCAGGGCATATAACTGTGATCTTGGCTGTTCAAAGGAATCAAAAGCACCGGCTTTAACAAAACTTTCTATTACTTTTCTATTGATCAGCCTCAGATCCACTCTCTGGCAAAAATCAAATAAGGATTCAAATCTACCTTCCTCCCTTGCTTCCAATATTGATTGAATTGCACCCTGCCCCACATTTTTTATCGCAGAAAGTCCAAAAAGAATATCATTACCAACTATAGAAAATTTTTCCTGACTCTCCTGAATATCCGGAGGTAAAACCCAGATATTCATCCGTTCCGCTTCTTCTATATACAATCTGATTTTTTCCTCATCACCTATCTCACTGTTTAAAAGAGCTGTCATATATTCAAGAGGATAGTTGGCTTTCAAAAAAGCAGTCCTATAAGCAATTATCGCGTAACATGCGCTATGGGATTTATTGAATCCATATCCTGCAAACTTCGCCATATTGTCAAAAATTTTTTCTGCAATATCAGCTCGTATACCTTTCTGTTTTGCTCCTTTAAGAAATTTCTCCCTCTGTTTTTCAAGAAGTCCTGGATCCTTTTTGCCCATTGCTTTGCGTAGAATATCAGCCTCACCCATTGTAAAATTTCCAATCACGCTTGCAAGTTTCATAACCTGTTCCTGATAGAGAATAACACCATATGTATTTTTAAGAACAGGTTCAAGAGCGGGATGGCCATATTTAATTTTAGAAAGCTCCTTCTTACACTTTATATACTGATCGACCATGCCGCTTTGCATGGGGCCCGGTCGGTAAAGAGCAAGTATTGCTATGAGATCTTCAAAAACCCTTGGCTTGATTCTTCTCAAAAGTTCCTGCATTCCCTGACTCTCCAGCTGAAACAGACCAACCGACTCTCCTCTGCATAGCATGTCATAGGTTTTTTTGTCGTTTTCAGGGAAATCCACTAGTTCTATTTTCTTGTGTTTTCTAATTAAATCTATAGCTTCCACTATCATTGAAAGATTCTTGAGTCCGAGTATGTCTATTTTAAGCAATCCTATCTTTTCAATACTTTTCATTTCAAACTGACTGCTTATTTCTCCTTTTGTCCCACGAAATAAAGGCATATAACGATATATGGGTTTATCTGTTATCACCACACCTGCTGCATGAGTTGATGCATGCCTTGCAAGTCCCTCGAGAGAAAGAGCAATATCGAAAAGTTTTTTCACCCTTTCATCGGTGGAAATAAGTCTCTTTATTTCCCCATTCTGTTCCACCTCTCCTTTCAGTGAAGTTCCTGGTTCCGGAGAAATGAGTTTTGCAATTCTGCCAACCTCTGCAAAACCCATTTTAAGCACCCTGCCAACATCTCTTACCACAGCCCTTGCCCCCATAGTACCAAATGTTGCTATCTGAGCGAAATTCTGTTCACCGTATTTATTTCTTATGTAGTCAATAATCTGGTCTCTCTTGGTATCGTCAAAATCAAGGTCGATGTCGGGCATTGAAATTCTTTCCGGATTGAGAAATCTTTCAAAAATAAGATCATATTTAAGTGGATTTATTTCCGTTATGCCAAGAAGATAAGCCACAAGACTTCCACCTCCGGAACCACGACCAGGACCAACTGCTATATTTCTTCTCCTTGCCTCACTCACAATGTCATGAATGATAAGGAAATAGCTTGAGAAATTCATTCTCTTTATTGTTTCCAGTTCGTATTTCACCCTTCTGGTAATATCGTTTTCTTCCTTCTCAATGTCCATATTAAATTTTCTCTGCAAACCTTCCTTTACAAGTTTATCGATATATTCAAAATCAGTCATTCCTTCGGGAACCGGAAAATGCGGAATATGGTTTGTGGAAAAATCAAGTACCACATTACATTTTTCAAATATTTCAACTGTATTTTTTGTTGCCTCCGGAACTTCCTTAAACAGGTTCTGCATCTGTTCGGGTGTCTTAAAATAAAACTCAGAACTCGGCAATGTTAATCTTTTCCCCTTTTCATCGTCAATATTTGCACCGGTTTGAATACATAAAAGAATTTCATGGGCAAATGCATCCTTCTGGTCTTTATAATGGCAATCATTTGTGGCAACAACCTTTATGTTATTTTTTTTCGCAAGTTCAAGCAATTTCCTGTTCAGCTGTGTTTGTTCCGGAATTCCAACATCCATAAGCTCAAGATAGAAATTTTCCCTTCCGAAAACATCAATATACCAGCCAATGGTTGATAATGCTTTTTCTTCATTGTTTGATAGAAGGAGTTGATTTATTTCTCCCTGCAAACAACCGCTCAGAACAATTAACCCTTCAGATAGTTTTGAAAGCAATTCTCTGTCAATCCTTGGCCTGTGATAAAATCCTTCAAGGTATGAGTGGGTTGATAATTCTAAAAGATTCTCATAACCTTTATTGGTCGCTGCAAGGACTGTGAGATGGTATGCATATTCCTTTCTATCCGTGGTCTTTTTTTCAAATCTGCTTCCAGGTGCCATATACATCTCACAACCAAGAATTGGCTTTATTCCATGGTTTAAAGCACTTTCATAAAAATTTATAACACCGAAAAGACCGCCATGGTCTGTAATGGCTATACCTGGCATTCCATATCTGTGGGCCAGTTCAGTTATCTCTGGTATGCGGCACATCCCATCCAGCAGACTGTATTCTGTATGAAGATGTAGATGAACAAAATCCTTCATTTTCCAAGCATCGCCTGTTTTTTTGCCACCTGATAAATTTTTCCTTCTGTTTTTATTGATGGTGCAATGGCTATTTCAACAAGTTGCATTTCTCTTATGTTTCTTGCTCCAAGATTTGCCATTGAAAGGCGAAGCGCTCCTATTAAATTCTGTGAACCATCATCGGTATTGGAAGGTCCAAAAAGTATCTGTTTGATTGACCCGGTGGTACCGAGCCTGATTCTCGTTCCTCTCGGAAGGTTTTCATCAGAAGTTGCCATGCCCCAGTGATAACCCTTTGCTGGTGCCTCTTCCGCTCTGACAAAGGCAGAACCAACCATAACAACATCCGCACCACAGGCAAAAGCCTTGCAGATATCCCCACTGGTAATCATACCTCCATCAGTGATAATGGGCACATATCTTCCGGTTTTTTTGTAAAAAAAGTCTCTGGCTGCTGCACAATCACAGGTTGCAGCAACCTGAGGTACACCAATACCCAAAACCTCACGGGTTGTGCATGCTGCACCGGGTCCTATGCCCACAAGAAGTCCTGCTATCCCTGTTTCCATTAAATCAAGTGCAACCTGATAGGTAACACAATTGCCGGCTATTACAGGAATTTTCATTGAAGCACAGAACGCTGAAAGATCAAGTGGTTTATAAGTGCTTGAAATGTGACGTGCTGTTGTAACCGTTGACTGAACAACAAATATATCAACACCTGCTTCCCTGGCTATCATACCAAATTTCTCAGCATATTGAGGAATTGAACTGACAGCACAGAGAACGCCTGCTTTTTTAATTTCCTGAATTCTTTTTACAATAAGATTTTCCTTTACAGGTTCATGATAAATTTTTTGAATCAGTGCCGTGGCTTTTTCCTGTGGACAGGCAATAATCTCTTCTATTACCGCATAGGGATCTTCATATCTTGTGTATATACCCATCAGATTCAATACCGCAAGGCCACCGGCTTTACCGAAAGCAATTGCAAATCTGGTATCAACCACTCCATCCATAGCCGCAGCAATTATTGGAACATCAATTTTTTTTCCAGCAATAACCACCGATATATCAACATCAACAGGATTAATGGTTACATTGCCAGGAACAAGTGAAATATCATCAAATCCATAGCAAACACGGGCCTTTCTTCCCCGACCAATCCACATCCCCATAAAATTCCTCCTTTCACCTTGATGTTTCTTTTGCCTGTTTCAGACTCATTAAAAGTTCAATATTTGATTGGGTGGATTTCAATCTTGAAATCAATAGTTCCATCGCTTCCACAGGATTCAGAGGAGCAAGTATTTTTCTTAAAAGCCATATCAGTTGCAGTTCTTCGGCATTAACAAGGAGTTCCTCCCTTCTTGTACCTGATCTATTGATGTCCATCGCAGGAAAAGTCCTTCTGTCTGAAAGTTTTCTATCAAGATTTATTTCCATGTTTCCCGTGCCTTTAAATTCCTCAAAAATTACATCATCCATTTTGCTTCCGGTATCTATTAGAGCCGTACCCAGTATGGTAAGGCTTCCTCCTTCTTCAACATTTCTGGCCGATCCAAAGAACCTTTTGGGCTTGTCAAGAGCATTTGACTCAAGTCCACCTGTCATAATCTTCCCGCTGTGAGGAACAAGTACGTTGTGAGCTCTTGCAAGTCTTGTGATACTATCAAGCAGGATCACAACATCTCTCTTATGCTCAACAAGTCTTTTTGCTCTTTCAAGAGCAATCTCAGTAACCTGAACATGCCGTTCAGGAGGTTCATCAAATGTGGCGCTGACAACTTCTCCCTTAACAGACCTTTTCATTTCTGTTACCTCTTCAGGCCTCTCGCCAACAAGAAGCACTATCAGATGAACCTCTGGATTGTTTGTGGCAATCGCATTGGCAATCTTTTGAAGAATAACTGTTTTCCCTGCTCTTGGCGGAGATACAATTAATCCCCTCTGTCCTTTTCCTATAGGGCACACAAGATCGATAACTCTTGTGGTAATTTCTTCAGCAGCCGTCTCGAGTATAAACCTCTTATTTGGATGAATGGGTGTCAATTCTTCAAAAGGCACACGATCCTGAATCTTTTCTGGTTCTTCTCCATTCACCATTTCAACTTTTAGCAGGGCAAAGTACTTTTCATTTTCCTTTGGAGGTCGAATCTGACCTGAAACAGTATCGCCTGTTTTAAGCCCGAATTTCCTGATCTGCGATGGAGAAACATAAATATCGTCGGGTCCAGGAAGATAATTATGATTTGAAGAACGTAGAAATCCAAAACCATCAGGAAGAATCTCAAGGACACCTTCACCGAACAGCAGACCATTTTTTTCTGCCTGTGCCTGCATAATCCTGTAAATCAGATCTTCCTTGGTTAAACCACTGACACCATTAACACCCATTTCTTTTGCCAGTCTCTGTAATCTCGGGATTGCCGTTTTCTTTAAAATCGCTATATTCAATTCCTTGATTTCTTCTGCCATTTCGAATGCCTCCTCATTATTTCTTCAAGTATTTTTTTTACCTGAGTTCGGGTTTCAAAAATAGAACCTGAATTATCTATAACATAATCAGAAAGACGAATTTTTCTATTAATTGACATCTGGGATTTCAACCTCATATTTATTTCCTCTGGAGAATATTTTTTTTTCAAACGTTCCTTGATCATGCTTACCGGGGAATAAACCGTAATAATAACATCAAAAAGCTTTTCACTTCGGGTTTCAAAAAGAAGAGGTATTTCTATTGCCACTGCAATTTTACCCTTTTTTCTGAAGGTGTCAAGTGTTTTTTCCAATTTTTCAAAAACCTTTGGATGAATGATACGGTTAATTTTTTCTCTTCCCTTTTTTGAAGAAAATATCAGTGTAGCAAGTTTCTTTCTGTCTATATGCCCATCTTTGTCCAGAAAATAATGCCCGAATTTGTCTGCTATTTCTTCTTTCACCTTTTTTGTTGTTAACAGCCGCCTTACAATAGAATCACAGGAAATGATTGAAACACCCATTTTCTTCAAAATTTGAGATACAGTTGATTTTCCTGAGCCAAAGATTCCAGTTATTCCTATACGAATCATCAATCCAGATTCCAGGAATTTAAATATTTCTTCTGATATTCAGTTAAACGATCTATACTTATTCCCATTCCCTTTAATTTCAAAAGTGCAATCTGATTATCTATCTCTGAAGGCACATTATAATACTTCACACCAATGTTCGGATTGGTGACAAAATATTTAAGACTCAAAAACTGACCGGCAAAACTCATATCCATAACAGATGATGGATGTCCTTCAGCGCATCCCAGGTTAACCAGCCGACCATCAGCAAGAAGATATATTTTCTTTCCTGTTTTTAGAACAAACTCCTTCACGAAAGGTTTCACCTCTGATATTTTTACTGACAGTTTCTCAAGACCCAGAATATCTATTTCAACGTTGAAATGTCCGGCATTCGCCAGAATTGCCCCATCCTTCATTTTCAGAAAAACATTTTCCGGAATTGCATTAACATTTCCTGTGGCTGTTATGAAAATATCTGCCAGTGGTGCCGCATCTTTAATTCTCATCACCATGAATCCATCCATCACCGCCTCAAGCGCTCTCAATGGTAATATCTCTGTCACTATAACATGAGCACCAAGTCCTTTCAGATTCTTTGCAATTCCCCTGCCACACCAGCCATACCCGCAAACAACAACAGTTTTACCTGCAATCAAAATATTGGTTGCTCTCAGAATTCCATCAATGGTGGATTGCCCGGTACCGTATCTGTTGTCAAACATGTGTTTTGTATTTGCTTCATTCACACCGATGACAGGAAAACGCAGTTTTCCCTCTTTTTCAATGTTTCTAATTCTTGTAATACCTGTTGTTGTTTCTTCGGTTGCACCTTTAACATTCTCCGCGAAATCAACATTATTATGTAAAAACACTATCAGATCTGCACCATCATCTATGACATAATCCGGTCTACTCATCGCCAGCTGTTTTATATGCTGCGCATATTTTTCAGAATCTTCTCCTTTGATGCCGAAAACAGAAACACCAAAGTCTCTAACAAGGCAGGCAGCAACATCATCCTGAGTGCTGAGTGGATTTGAAGCAGCAAGTAAAACCTCAGCACCGCATTTTTTTAAATTAATTATCAGATTGGCGGTTTCTGATGTTATATGAAGACACGCGGCAATGAGTTTGTTTTTGAAAAGATCCGAAGATTCTTTATCTCTTAAAATTTGCATCACAGGCATCTCACGGAAAGCCCATTCTATCCTCTTTCTGCCAGCATCAGCCAGATTCAGATTCCTTATATCACAGCGAACTTTTTTTGACAATAATCCTCCTCACAGCGCTGCTGCGAAAATATCAGCAATATCTGTTTTTTCCCATGTGAATTCTTTTTCTTCCCTGCCAAAATGACCATAGCATGCCGTTTTTCTGAATATCGGTCTTAACAGGTCCAATTTTTTTATCATACCAGCAGGAGAAAGATCAAAATTTTTCCTTATTATCTCTATTATTTTTGATGCAGGCACCTTTTCTGTGCCAAACATATTAAGCATTATGGAGACAGGTTGTTTTTGACCTATTACATAAGACAGCTGTATCTCGCATTTTTCTGCAACTCCGGAAGCCACAATATTTTTTGCAAGATACCTTGCGAAATATGAAGCGGTTCTGTCAACCTTTGTCGGATCTTTTCCTGAAAAACAACCACCACCATGTTTACCAAAACCACCATAGGTATCAACAATAATCTTTCTGCCTGTTACCCCTGTATCTGCCTGCGGTCCACCAATAACAAATCTGCCAGTGGGGTTAACAAATAACTTATAATCCGGCCGGAGAAGTTCTTTCGGAATAACCTGATTGACAACAACCTCACGAAGGTCTTCTCTGATCTTTTTCTGTGAAATACCCTCGTCATGCTGGGAAGAAAGAACAATTGTTGTCACCCCCACAGGTCTATCATTCACATATCTTATGGTAACCTGAGATTTTCCATCCGGTCTGAGATACTCCAGTATCTTTTTTTTTCTGGCCTCTGCGAGCCTTCTGACAAGCGCATGCGCAAGCATAATCGGAAGTGGCATCAACTGGGGGGTTTCCTTTGTGGCAAAACCAAACATCATACCCTGATCTCCGGCACCACCTGTATCAACACCCTGAGCAATATCTGAAGACTGTTCCTGAATTGCTGTAATTATTGCGCTCGCATCGTAATTAAATCCATATGACATATCAACATAACCTATTTCTTTAAGAAGGTTCCTCACGATATTCGGAACTTCAACATAACCCTTAGTTGAAATTTCTCCGGCAATAAAAAGCAACCCTCTTGTGACAAGAGTTTCGCAGGCGACACGACCCAATTTGTCCTGTCTCAAAACATCATCAAGTATGGCGTCTGAAACCTGATCGCAAATCTTATCCGGATGCCCTTCTGTAACTGATTCAGAAGTAAAATAATACTCTTCCATTTTACCCCCTGTTGTTTTCCTTCCTATGATTAAGCCAGTTTCTTTTTTAAATCGGTTATTTCTCTGATTTCAGTTGGATCCACTCCATTCAATAAAGCAAGATAAAAACTTATCCAGTCTCCAAGCATTACGAGAGAAAAAATCCTTTCAACAGGTTTTTTCCCTTCACTTTCAATGTCGTAAACAGAAATCTTTTTTGATCTGAGAATATCTTTGGTCAGATCCATTCTCAGCTTCACCCGATCGTTATCATCCCTGTCACGCAGAAAAAAAACGAGACATTTTTCAATAAAATGTGCAGGAAAGTTCCAGGCCATAATTTCATTATGATTCATCTCTGGAAAAAGATTTAAAAATGCCATATGTTTGCTGTTTTCGGCAAATTGCGTCTTCCATCTTGTTGCTGCAGGAGAAAGTAATTCTCCTGAATAAATAATAATATTTTTACCATGCATTGTTCTGGCAAAATTTTTAGCCCTGTTTTCTTCTGAATTTATTCCATAAACTGCCTTCAGCTGTTCTGCCGTCTTCCCGATTTTTACTGCATCCACCTTTTCAATATATCCGGATTTTTCAAGCAATTTTGCCAGCGGGAAGAAAATATAACCAAGACTGCATCTTGGAGGTTGCCCGGCTGGAATCTTGATATGAATCATACCTTCCATTTTTGAAATTTTTTCAAGTTTACCACCACTTGAAAGCGAAACAACTGTGGAACCTCTCCTGATTGCTTCTTTGAAAGCACTGAGAGTCTCTTCTGTATCGCCTGAATAACTGACAGCAAGAACCAGTGATTTTTCTGTGATAAAAGCCGGCAGTCCATAATTTCTGTGAACAATAAACGGTATGGAAGAATTAATTTCGACAAGCTGTTTCAGTATATCTCCTGCTATGGCAGAACCTCCCATTCCCGCACAAACAATACAATCATAATTTTTTGCAGGAAGTTTTTTTACAGCGATATTATTTGCCTCAATACATTGAGCATCAAAATTTTCAATAAGCTCAAGCATATTGCTCTTATCAATCTTGCCCATCAAATTTCTATCATCCATAATCATATATGCACCTTTTCTATATTTTTCTTTAAAAATTCAAATATCTCATCATGGGTTAACAAA
>CAZHJN010000020.1:0-35773 GCA_964532995.1 uncultured bacterium | reverse complement strand
TTATCTGTGTTCCAACACCGCTCGATTCTCACAGAGAACCTGACCTGACATACATCAGAAACACAGCAATTGAAATTTCAAGATATTTGAGAAAAGGGCAGCTGATTTCTCTTGAATCAACAACATATCCAGGAACAACAAAGGAGATACTTCTTCCTGAGTTTGAAAAAACAAAATTAAAGGTTGGAAGAGATTTTTTTGTTGTGTTTTCTCCAGAAAGAGAAGATCCCGGCAACAAGCAAATTTTGCCGGAAAGTGTCCCAAAGATTGTTGGAGGAATCACAAAAAATTGCCTTGAACTTGGTAAATTGCTTTATCAGACTGTTTTTGAAAAGGTTGTGCCTGTTTCAAGTGTTGAGGTTGCAGAATCAGCAAAGCTTCTTGAAAACATCTATCGTGGAGTCAATATAGCGCTTGTTAATGAACTGAAGGTTCTTTTTGACAGAATGGGTATTGATATATGGGAAGTCATTGAAGCGGCTAAGACAAAGCCTTTTGGTTTTCAGGCATTTTACCCTGGTCCTGGTCTTGGGGGTCATTGCATCCCAATAGATCCATTTTATCTCACCTGGAAGGCACGCGAATATGATTTCCATACAAGATTCATTGAACTTGCAGGCGAAATAAACAGTTACATGCCTTATTATGTTGTGGAAAGACTTGTTGATGCTCTCGGCAGGCGGGGAAAATCTCTTCAAAAAAGTAAAATACTTATTCTTGGGATTGCCTATAAAAAAGATATTGACGATGCAAGGGAATCACCCGGAATCAGAATAATGAAAATTCTTGAAGAGAAAGATGTGAAAAGGGTCGATTACCATGATCCATATATTCCTCAGCTTATAAAAAGCAGACAGATTGACCATCCTATCTTTTCTGTTGATTTTAACAGGAAAACCATTTCAAAATACGATGCCGTAATAATTGTAACTGACCACAGTTGCATTGATTATAAACTTCTTGTTTCAACAGGTTGTCTTATCATTGACACAAGAAATGTTTATAAGAAGCAATATAAAAATGTGGTGAAAGCATAAATGGGAGTGAATATGAAAAAGATGATGGCTTTTGCAGCAATAGTATTTATAGCAGGCCTGGTGCAGGCTGGTGAAAAGTTTCAGATAGCAAAAAACAGGGTTGCTTTAACAGATATTGTCATTTACGAAAGCGCAACAGAAAGAACAAAACAGGCAGCACAGGATCTTGCAGGAATCCTTGGAAAGATTACAAGAGCAGAATTTAAGGTTGTGACGGGCGATGGAAAAAAAGGTATAGCAGTTGGAAGGTTTGATGATTTTCCAGGGATTCAATTAAAAGAAAAACCCGATTCAAACGAGGCCACGAAAAAAGAGTTCTGTGTTTTGAGGTCTCATAAAAATGGAATTTATGTGATAGGAGCCACTGATACTGCGGTTGAAGATGGTGTATGGGATTTACTGTATCTACTGGGATACAGGCAGTTTTTTCCCACTTCAAAATGGGAATATATTCCTGACAGGAAGGATCTTTCTATCAATGTCGACAAGGTGGAGAAGCCTGATTATTATGCAAGAAGAATATGGTATGGCTATGGAAGCTGGCCTGAAAACACAAAGATTTATCATCAATGGTGCAGGAAAAACAGGGCGGTAAGCAGTATCATACTGAACACAGGTCATGCCTATGGTGGTATTATTTCAAAGAATAAGGCTGAATTTGAAAAACACCCTGAATACCTTGGACTTGTTAATGGAGAGAGAAAATCTTCAAAGTTCTGTATTTCAAATCCAGGTTTGAGGAAACTTGTTGTTGACTATGCCATAAGATACTTTGAAGCAAATCCTGAAATTGATTCAATCTCAATGGAACCGAGTGATGGCGGTGGCTGGTGTGAGTGTGAGGAATGCGGAAAGATGGGAAGTGTAACGGATAGGGCTCTGACACTTGCCAATGAGGTTGCAGAAGCAATAACAAAAAAGTTCGGAAAGAACAAATATGTGGGAATGTATGCATATGCTTATCATTCACCGCCGCCCGGTATAAATGTTCATCCAAATGTGATTATAAGCGTTGCAACAGCATTTATTAAAGGTGGTTATACTGTTGATCAGCTCATAGAAGGCTGGTCAAAAAAGGGAGCAACCATTGGCATCAGAGAGTATTATGGTGTGAATGTCTGGGATAGGGATTTGCCCGGTGCGCCAAAGGCATCAGGGGTTAAATCGCTTGCCCAGAGTATTGCTGATTTTTACCAAAAAGGCGCAAGGTTCCTTTCAGCGGAATCAAGTGATAACTGGGGCCCCAATGGTCTTGGCTATTATGTGGCATCAAGAGTCTTGTGGGATGTTGATGAGACAAAAAGAGTTGACCAACTAAAAAAGGATTTTTTTGAGAAGATGTTTGGAGCAGCGAAAAACAGTATGGAGGAATTTTACAATCTAATTGATAGAGACAATCGACCACTTCTTACAGAAGATTTAATAGGAAGGATGTACAGAACGCTTGATGAGGCAAAGAAAAAGACTAAGGATCCCGCTATCCAGGCAAGAATAAATGACCTTGTTTTATACACAAGATATGTTGAACTATTTAAAAGATATTCTGCACAAAAAGGCGAGAATCGCCAGAAAGCTTTTGAGGAACTTATCAGATTTGCTTATCGGATAAAAGACACATGCATGATCCACAGCCTTGCTCTTTACAGAGATCTTCCGGCCAGGGATAAAAGTGTTGTGGTTCCTGACCAGGCAAAATGGAATGTCCCTGAAGGGAAAAATATCTGGAAGAGTTCACAGCCTTTTACAGAGGAGGAGATAAAAAAGATTGTTGAAGATGGAATAGCAAACAATAAATTGATTGATTTCAAGACTGTTTCTTTCAGCAAAAAGTTTATTCCAGCAACAAAACTCAATCTTGCTCAGGAAGTTCCCACAGATTCACCTGTTTTTACATCAAGGGGCAAAAATCTATTCTACATCTGGGTTGAAAAAACGCCAGCAGAGATAAAACTTAAGATTACAGGCGGTCTCATATACAGAGATAGAGGGAATGTCAATGTGTTTTTGTATCCTGCTGAGCAGGAATTTTCAACACATGTCGACAAAGCAGAGGTGGTACCTGATAAAAATGAGCATATGGTTGTTTTGAAGACAAAATATACCGGACTGCACTGGATAGAAATATCTGACAGAATGGCAGGGACAAAGACAGAATTTGTTGACAGAATCCCTGTTACAATCTTTACAACATTTGATAGCCAGCCACGTCTTAGCGGTAGATGGAGTTTTGTATTTTATGTGCCAAAAGGTACAAAAATTGTTGGTGGATATGCAACAGGACCTGGAACAGTCTTAAATGGTTCCGGGAAAAAAGTATATTCATTCCCTGGGACTGCTGCTTATTTCAGTATACCTGTTGAAAGCAATGAAGATGGGAAAATATGGAAGATTCAACGTGCTGCTGGAGTATGCGTTCTTATGACTGTACCAAGCTGCTTTGCAAGAAACAGCTGGGAACTTATGCTGCCGGAGGAAATTATTCTGAAAGATTTAAAATAGGGGAACCTATGGATGAGATTGATATTTCAAGGGCAATCATAGAGGATTTTACAAAAAATTTGATTGACAGTCTTGATCTTGATGTTGCCATTGTTGGTGCTGGACCATCAGGCTTGATGTGTGCGTATGTTCTTGCGAAGAATGGTCATAAGGTTGCTGTGTTTGAAAGGCATCTTCGCGCAGGTGGTGGAATGCCTGGTGGTGGGATGATGTTCAACAGTATTGTTATCCAGAAAGAAATACTGGGGATTTTTGAAGAACTGGGCATTACTGTGAAAAAGTACAATGACGAACTTTATGTCGCAAGTTCCATAGAAACAATATCAGCACTCTGCTATAAGGCGATAAAATCGGGTGCAAGGATTTTCAATCTTATGAGTGTTGAGGATGTTGTTGTAAGAGAAGGAAAAATCTGCGGTATTGTTATTAACTGGAGTTCAGTTTTTTGGTCAAAACTTCATGTTGATCCTCTTTCAATAAAGGCAAAATTTGTTGTTGATGCAACAGGACATGATGCTGAGGTGTGCAGGATTGTTGAAAGAAAGGTAGGTAAACTTTTAACATCCGATGGGATTGTTGCAGGTGAAAAATCAATGTGGGCAGAGATGGGAGAAAAGGATTTGATAAAAAACACAAAAGAGGTTTATCCTGGCCTTTTTGTTTGCGGAATGGCTGCGAATGCTGTTTTTGGTTCACCGAGGATGGGAGCAATCTTTGGCGGTATGTTTCTTTCAGGAGAAAGAGCAGCTGAACTGATAAGAGAGAAACTGGAGGTAGAAAAATGATCAAAAGAATTTTTTTGATGTGTTTTTCCTGTTTGATATTTTCAAATCTTTGTTTTTCCTATGGAAAACCATTTTCATTCAGGGTGTTCATCAAACCGCCTGAATCATCTAAAACAACAAGTTTCAATGTTTATTTGAGCGCTGCAAAGATCAATTTCAGAATTGAACCTGAAAAGTGGAGCGAGTGGCAGAATGTTTCTTCAGATGGTATTGTTGCAATAGAGAAACTCTATCCAAATCTCTACATAAGAAGATATCCTCTTGTTATACAAATAGGTGTTTCTCCCGCAGAACCTGATACAAAGGTTTTTCTTGAATTTGATGTTGATGGAAATAAGTATTCATCAGAATGCCTGTCTTTCGGGCACGGTGGAAACATCGGAATAATCCAGTGGGAGCAGGACAAGGTAGTAAAAATGGCTTCAATGGCTCAGTATAATCAAAAATACTGGAAGCATATTGATGAGGCTATAAAAGAAATAGGTGAGATTAAAAGGCCTGAAAAACTTGTAATAGTTGATAGGTTTATAGGTGGAGATGGTGATTATTATAACTGGAAGGATGGCCTTGATAATCTTGCGAAACTTGGATTTAACTGCTTTTTGATGCCCGCAGATTCTGCTCTAAGACAGTTATTGCTTAAAACAGAAATAAAAAAGATCGCTTATGCCGTTTATAATCCACCCGGTTATGCATTCGATTTTGACGAAAAAACAACATCTCAAACCGCTGTGAAACAGTGGGCTGAAAATATAGCCGAAACTTATAAAAAGGCAGGATATGATTTGAGGGACATTGCTCATTTTGCTCTTTCTGATGAACCGGGATGGTATTTTCCATCTGTTTTTAAGCCCATCATTGAAAATCCCGAAAATCTGGAAAGATTTCATGCATACCTTAAGAAGCAGGGGCTGACTCCTCGTGATTTTGGTTATCAATCCTGGGAGTGGGATAAGGTATTGCCCGTTGGAAGAAGTGTTGCAAATAAGGAATTGCCATTAAGAAAACTTTATTACTGGTCAACAAGATTCATTGCGGATGTTTCTCACCGGTATTTTGCAAGGGTAACAGGAGCCCTTGAAGAAGCCTTTCACCCTGATATGCCGATAACAGTAAACTGGAACTTTTTTGCAGGAAGATTTTATTTTCCAGGTCCATTTGCTCACAATCCTGACAAAAAAAGTCCGGATGCTGCGATGGGAAGTCATGACTGGCTTGAATTTGGCAGGGCAAGAGGCTCAAACTGTATCTGGACAGAGGACTGGTTTGGAGACAATCTTGCGTATCAATGGTCATTTTATTGCAGCAAAATGAAAAGCGCTGCAAGAAAAAGCAATGTTCATTTTGGTGGTTATGTTATAGGAAGGACTGCCGGTGAAGGTGTCACACAGAAGATGATGTCAATTTTTGGTCATGGTGGTAAAATTATCAAGTTTTATGTCTTTGGTCCTGAATACAATTTTCCTGGCAATTGCTGGTCTGAAAACCCTAAAGCCATCAAAGGAACAATGAGAGCAGCAACAATGGCTGCTAAAGCAGAAGACCTGATGTTTCCTGGAACTTCTCCTGTTCCACAGGTTGCAATATTGACACCTCAGAGCAGTCTTGTTTGGGATCAGAAAGAGATGGAGATTGCTTCAGGCATTGTGGATGCAACAAATGTAAATCAGAACAATGCAACAACCACCTATATGGCTGAAGTTTACAATTTATATCTTGCTCTGATGCATCAGAATATTCCGGTTGATTTTGTTGATGAAACTGATATTTTAGATTCCAAAATGATGGCAAACTATAAAGTATTGTATATCACGGCACCAAACCTTCCTTCTGAATGTGTTAAAACATTGCAGAGGTGGATAGAAGCAGGAGGAATTCTGGTAACGACTTTTGCCGCAATAACTGCGGATAGATACGATGAGCCTTCAAACAGTTTTTATTTGTGGGCAGGGATGAAAATAGATGAAAACGCTCATCCAAGAACAATAGTTTCCTGGAATAAATGGAAGGATTCTCAAGTGGATGAAATAAAAACAAAGCAATATTCTTTCAAAGCTGCCTGGTCAAAAGGGAAAATTGTTTCAAGTAAGAAAAATGCAGAGATTATTGCCACTTTTCCAGATGAAAGTCCGGCAGCAGTGTTTACTCCAGCAGGAAAAGGTGGAATACTGCACTTTACTTTCTATCCTGGATGTTCGTATTTTCTTTCTCAGATAGAATCAGGAAAAACCGGTTATAATAATTTGCCGTGCGGATTTTCAAAGGAAATAAGAGACCTGATTTTATACCCTGTTGAAAAGGCAGCCATTAATAAAATGGTTCTGGTGAGCGAACCGATGATAGAGGCAATACCGCTTGTGTCAGAGAAAGGTATTGCAATTACGGTTTTAAACTGGTCAGGCCAGGAAAAAGAAAAAATTAAAATTGAGATTCAATGTCTGCAGAAAATCAGGGAACTTGAAAGTGTTTCAATCGGAAAAATTCCTTTTGTTTATGAAAAAGGAAAGGTTTTCTGCGAGATTCCCCTTAAAGATGTTGATGTACTTCTGTTGAGAAAGTGATAAAAAAGGAGAAATGAAAATGAAAATAGAAACAGGTTTATTTGATAATATGGTTCTTCAGGTGAATGATAGTGGTTTGGCTGATTGCCAGTTTTCAGGAAAATGCTCTGCAAGCGGTAAAGTTATTCTGACAGTCAAAAATTCAAAAGGTATTCCTTTAACCGGATTTGCCAGCGTCTGTGCGGGCGAAGCGAAAAATGGTGCATTTTCCGGAAAAATTAAAGGATTGAAGGCAGGCGGACCATACAATTTTGATATTTCCGTCAGAGGAAAGGATGGAAGCACTTATGAAAATAAAACCATAAAAAATGTCCTGGCAGGATATGTCTGGGTTGCTGCAGGTCAGTCAAATATGCAGGGACGCGGTCTTCTTAAAGATGCTGCAAAACCGCATCCCATGGTAAGGGCTTTTTACATGGATGACAGGTGGGCCATCGCAAAAGACCCCATACATAACCTCTGGCAGTGTGTTGATGATGTCCATGTGGACCTTGGGGTTGTCAGAGAAAAAAGAGCAAAGCCCATCATTGGAACAGGACCGGCTGTTGCTTTTGCTCAGGAAATGTTCAGGCTGACAGGTATACCACAGGGTATTATTGCCTGTGCGCACGGTGGAACCAGTATGAAACAATGGAGTCCATCATTAAAAGGTCTTGGCGGAAAATCATTGTATGGTGCCACTCTGAGAAGAGTTAAGAAAAATGGTGGTAAGATTTCAGGAATTATATGGTATCAGGGTGAGTCAGATGCACAGGCAGAATCCTGCCCGATCTATTCTGAAAACATGAAAAAACTTGTCTTTTCATTCAGAAAGGATTTGAAAAACAAAAATCTTCCTTTTGTTGCTGTTCAGCTCGGTAGATTGATAAATACATTTTTTCAGGCAGAATACTGGAATTCTATTCAGGATCAGCAGTACAGGCTTCTTAAGAAAATAAAAAATTTTTCAGTTGTACCGGCTGTTGACCTTTCTCTTGATGATTCCATCCACATCAGTGGAAAAGATCAGGCTGTTTTGGGTAAAAGGCTTGCGTACGCAATGTATGTGGTTATGAATGGTAAAAAGGCAGGACTTCCTCCGATACAGCTTGATGAGAAAAGCATTGAGATGAAATCTGTACCACCAAACAATTATGTCCATATAACGCTTAAATTTGATAATGTGGCAGAATCGCTTTCTGTTCCTGATGGGATAAGACCTGCGGGTTTCAGTATTGGAGATCCTGTGCCAGGAGCATTTATCTATGATACTGAGGTTAAAGGAAACACGGTTATTCTGAAAACCAATCTCTCCATGTCAGGCATTGAGGGGAAATCTCTATATCATGGCTACGGAACAGATCCGTACTGCAATATCAAGGACAAACATGGTAGACTTATTCCTGTTTTTGGACCTGTATTACTTGGAAAATTCAGAGCTCTGACAGAGATGGTGACTGAGTGGGATATCAGTTTTCCAGTTGAGATTCCTGCAGGAACTGATGCAAAATTAAATGGTCTGAAAGCCGAGCATTCAGCTGGATTGAACTGGAAGACGATAAAATTTGAAACAAGATTCTGTGATCTGCATAAAAAAATGGAGGAATTTAAGGGAAAGGATTTCATCATCTGGTTTTCAAAGAAAATGAAAATTCCCGAACAGATGAAACTTGCGGCATGTCTTGGTTATGATGGACCGGTAAAACTGTGGATTGATGAAAAAGAGATTTTCCATGACCCTGAAGGAGTAAATCCTGCCTGGGAAGACAGATCCATTGTAAGATTCAATGTAGAACCTGGTGAGCACAGGATTTTAATTGCGCTTGGCTCAAATAAATGCAGGGCATGGGGAATCTATTTCAGGATTGAAAGACTGGATGTATCCAAAAAACTAATCAGGTCAAAATCTGTTTTTCCGATGCCGGAATTAATTTAACAGGAGATGAAAGATGCACCAGCATTATGTTATGTTCAGGATAAAGGATAATTACAAAAAGGATCTGCCTGAGATTGTTAAACAACTAAAATCACTGCAGGATAAAATTCAACTGATAAGGATGTCAGAGGTTTTTGTGAATCAGATTCAGGGACCTCACAGTTATGATGTTATGTTTCACGCAGTTTTTGATGATACCGAAAGTTTTAAAAGATATATGGAACATCCTGAACATATCCCTGTTCAAAGGTATATTGAGGAAAGAGTTTATCCTGACGGTATCGCAGACTTAGATTTTACAGTCTGAAACTGTGACAAAGGTGATAAATATCAAAGTTCCTGGTTATTTCCAAAATAGAGAATACAGCTACTGCGTGCTGGGCAATGGTGTTGACCTGTTATATCTTGATTGGTCTGGAGCAATGAGCTTTAAGGACCAGATCAATGGAAATTTTGCTTACTGGTATAAACTTGATAGAAAAACTTTTCAAAAATCAGATCCTCTGCCACTTCTAAGGGCGAAGTATCACCTCATTTCTCCAGCAGGTCCTGTTGAAATAGCAGGTTCAAAGCAATCTTTTGACCCTGAAACAGGTGTATTGACGACCCTGATTTCAGCAGAACCATTTGAATTTAAGTTGAGATCCCTTCTTACAAATAACCACCTTTTTGTTCTTGAATTCAATTTCCGGAAATTTCCTGAAGGCGGTTCAGTCCTTTTTGCTCTTGATGATAATCGCATCACATACACGCGGAAACTCATTGATCAACTTTCAGAGCCTGTGAGATATTCCATAGAAAACAGCATGATTAAAGCCGATTACAGAAATTCAGGTCATGCTCCTTTTCAGGGAATCGGGCTTATGGATGTGCTGGCACCTGCCTGTGCTGTGGTGAAACCCTTTGATACATTATTTGATAAAAATGCTCCGGTTTTTCCGTATCTAGCTGGAAATGTGTTTATTCAGATAAAAAATTTGAAAAAAGGTGATGCACTTTGCTGTGTCAGCTGTCTGGTGGATAGCATGGATAGTTCTGATTTTGAAAAAGTGGCTTTTGATACTGTCAGGAAATTTAAAAAACAGGGATTTCAGAAGATTTATACTTCCCATAGAGAATTGTGGAAAAAATACTCAAAGGTTTCACAGATCCATATTTCAAACGACACAGATTATATTTACAGATTGAGTAAATATCTTCTGAAAGCAGTTCAGTTCAAAACAGGTGCCATTATTCCTTCTGCTGTTTTTCCCAACAATCACGGTTGTCTTGTGTACTGGGACGCTTTATTTGACCAGATAGGTTTATTAAGAACAAATCACATCGAAGAAGCAAAAAAGATTACAGAATTCTGGCTTTATGGTTTGGAAAAAGCGAGAGAAAACGCAGGAAAGTTTGGTGCGAAAGGGGCTTACTATGGATGGAATTTAGACTTTTATGGACATGATCCGGAGGCTCTCAAGGTTAATCAGATTCATCTTAATGGGGATATTGCACTTTCCTGCTGGAATTATTATGAATATACAGGTGACATGAAATTTTTGAAAAATGTTTTTCCTGTTATGAAAGAAACCATTGATTTTCTTATATACGGATGGATTGAGAATTATGAAAAGGGAATAAGGGTCAAATCCTGTGCATCACTTGATGAGTCAAGTTTTGAAAGGGTTTCAGATACATGGACAACTGCTCTCATTATCAAAGGTATAGAAAACATTGTCAGGGCAGCGGATATCCTTGGGAAAAACATTGATACCGGTTTTTACAGAGATGTAAGAAACGGTTTGATGAAAACTCTTGAAAACAATGTAAAAGATGGGATTCTGTTTTCCCATAGTGGTTTTGGAAACCTGAATGTCGGAACGATTCTCGCTCTGATTATACTTGAAAAATTAAACGGTGTTGATAAGATGCGAACCTTTAAGAAGTTTGTAAATGATGTGAAGGAACAATCAGGTCTTGGCTGGGGCCATTCTTCAAGGATGAGGTGTATGATTTTTCCCTGGGCAGAATTGATTGCTTCAATATTCCTTGCGAGAAATAAAAATCCTCTTGCCCAAAAGTACATTGAAAATGCTACTGGAGCGACAAATTCATTCGGTGGCATTGCTGAATACATCTGGCTTCATAATCTTATTTCAAGGAACTGGTTTGTTACAGCACATGGCACATTTCTCTGGGCAATTACAGAGATGCTCGTCTGCTCAAATGGCGAAAATATTGTTCTATTTCCAGGCGTCAGACAAGAAAATATCAGGGAAAATCTATCGTTCAAAAATATCCTGATAGAAGGAAATATTCTTGCTTCATGTAATGTGAAAAAAGATAAACTGCACTTATCATTATATAATGGTAATGATTTCGTCGTAAAAAGAACTGTTTGCTTTCAAAATGAAAAGAAACATGTGGAAATTAAACCAAAAAAAAGAATATTTCTGTCAATATAAAGGGAGGGAAAATGAGTTCCTGTAAGGTAAAAGCTTATGTATTGAAAAACATTCCAAGGCCAATAACAAACTGGCAGAAAGAGATGGGTATTGCCAGTGCCCTGGGAACAGAAACAGCAGCAACCAGTTATGCGGAAGTTATGGCGAAAAACAAAGACTATTATCACAATCTTATTTCATTCACAACGGTTGAGTATTACCCTGATACAGGGCTTGTTTACTGCGGTATCACGGCTGCCGATAACGATATTTTATGGACATTTGATCCTGAGACCAAGAAATTTGAATCCCTTCACTTTGAAAATGTGGGTGAGAAACACGATATCAAAATTCACAGGTCTCTGATCATTGATGATGGAATAATTTATGGCGCAACCGCAGGGCTTATTGAGCCGTTTGAATATCTTGATGCACCAGGTGGCAAGATTTTTTCACTGAATCCTTACACAAAAGAGATAAAGATTCTCTGTATTCCATGTCCGCATGAGTATATTCAGACAATTGCTATGGATAGAAAAAGGAAAATTATTTATGGTTTTACCTGGCCCTGTCAGAAGTTTTTCAGATATGACCTGAAAACGAATAAAGCAATCAACTTTGAATGGGTGGGAAGCTATCCTCATATTCCTGCTGTTGATGATGAAGGTAATCTATGGGGTCAGTGGTCTGTTGCGGGTTCATCAAACGCAAATCTTTTAAGATACAACCCGGAAACAAACAGAATAGAATTTTTGAGAAAAAGTCTTCCAAAACTTTATACCGCAGATACAGGTGGAATCGATGGAATGCTCAATGGAGATGATGGATATATTTACATTGGGACTGTTTCAGGTGGACTTATGCGTCTGGACCCAAAAAATGTTGAAGTAAAATATCTTGGCAAACCCTATCCAGGGACACGGCTTGCGGGATTGTGTATTGGAAAAGATGGTCTTATCTACGGAGGTGGCGGAGAAAATTACAATACATATGTTTTTGCCTATGATAGAGAAAAAGATAAATTTATTAACTTTGGAAGGATATACGATTCTGAAATAAATGATGCCTGTGTGATTGTACACCACATTACAATTACGGAAAACAGAACAGTTTATGCCGCTGAAACAGATAATCTTGAACGAAGCGGATTTCTGTGGGAATGCAGGTTAACTCCTTAGAAGGAGGCGGGTATGTTTATAGACATTCACGCGCACGCTTATAGAAAGGAATGTCCGCTGGCAGATGGAAGAACAAGATTTGCCACCCCGGAACAGGTTATAAAAAGATATGATGAACTCGGTATTGAAAAAGGCGCATACCTTCCCTTAATCGGGCCAGAAGAGTATTTGCCGCAATCAAACGAAGATGTGATTGAAATCTGCCAGAAATCTGATGGAAGATTATTCCCTTTCTGCAATCTTGATCCACGAGGTCTCGGAAACAGGTCTGATGCTGATTTTTCAATATGGTTTGAGCACTACAAAAAAAGAGGATGCAAGGGTATAGGTGAATTTATGCCAAATCTCGCTTTTGAAGATCCAAAATGCCAGAATTTTTTCAAACATGCGGAAAAAGCAGGACTGCCTTTGATTTTTGATATATCCGCAAGGCTTGGTTGTGGCTATGGACTGTATGATGATATTGGACTGCCCCAGCTGGAAAATACATTGAGAAGGTTTCCGGATCTTATAATTTTAGGCCATGGTGTTGCGTTCTGGTCTGAAATAGGAATTCTGGAAACAGTTGCTGATAGAGCCACCTATCCAGCTTATCCTGTGAAAGAAGAAGGAGTCGTTCCCAAACTTATGAGGAGATATCCAAATCTCTGGGGAGACCTTTCTGCCAATAGCGGTTATAACGCACTTGCCAGGGATCCAGAATATGCTGTCAGGTTTTTGAATGAGTTTCAGGATAAACTCTGTTTTGGAACTGATATTTGCAGTCCAGACCAAAAGCTTCCCCTTGCAGGATTTTTAATTAAATTAAGAGACAGCGGGAAGTTGAGTCAGGAAGCATTTGAAAAGATAGCGAAAAAGAACGCTATCAGATTGCTGGGACTGTGAAACTAAAAAAAAGAATGATATGGCGGATTCTGATTGATGCAGCAATAATAATTATTGCTGTTACCATAATTATGGGGTACAGAGCATTAAGTCCTGCCAGAATGCCAGTTTTGATTAAACCTGTTGACCTCAATCTACCGTATGAAGAGGTGGAATTCTACACTGAGGACGGTAAAAAACTTTCTGGCTGGTTCATCCATTCAAAGAACTCAAACGCAGTAATTATCTGCCTTCATGGTTATCCGGCAAATAAATCAGATATACTGCCTTTTGTTGAATTTTTGTATCCTGAATTTTCTCTGTTTCTTTTTGATTTCAGAGCCCATGGAGAAAGTTCAGGAAAAATCACACACTTTGGCCTGAAAGAACACCTTGATGTAAACGCGGCCATAAAATGGATTCGAATGAATGAGAAGACGAAAGATGTCAGGATAGGTGTATGGGGATATTCACTCGGAGCAGCAGTGGGAATTATTGCTGCTGATGGGAACACAGAGATAAAGGCACTGGTAACAGACTCAGCATTTGCAAATTTTCCTGAAATGATCACATATTATTATAAGAATTTTGGCCCGCTGAAATATGTTTTTTCTTTTCTTTCAAGAGTTCTTGGAAGATTTGTTTTACAGTCAAATTTTATGCTTAACAGTCCTGAAAACAGGATTTGGTCAATAAAATGCCCGGTTCTGATTATCCATTCTCAGGATGATGAGTTTGTTCCGTTTGAGCATGCGAAAAGGCTGTTTGAGAAAGCACCTGAACCAAAGGAATTGCTGGTCACCCATGGTTCTCATACCTCAATAAAGGGTACCCCAGAATATCAGGAAAAGGTTTTGGAGTTCTTTAAAAAATATCTTGGGGAGGAAATATGAGAAAATACCTGCAAATTTTTATCTGTGCAATCGTGTTAAGTGGAAGTTGTTTTTGTGCTGAACTTGCTGTAATACAAAAATCAAAGCCGTGCCAGATTGCTGTGGTCGATTCAGCTTCTGATAAAGTCATTGAGTGTGCAAATGAACTTGCTGAATATCTTGGCAGAATTGCTAAAACAGGTTTCAATGTTATTAAAGTTGAAAACATCTCTGGGGTTAAGAATGCTATTGCTGTTGGAACCTCAAAGGATTTTCCTGAAAAATCTAAACAGGAAAAGGTAGAATTGCTTGGAGAAGAGGGATTCATCATAAAAAGTGAAAAAGACATTTTATGGCTGATAGGAAATAGTGAAATTGCGATGCAGCACAGCATTTACAGTTTTCTTGAATCCATTGGTTGCAGGTGGTATTTTCCTGATCCTGTATGGTATGTGATTCCTGAGAAAAAAGAGATAAAAGTTTCAATAGATTTAAGGGAAAAGCCATCATTTGACTGGAGAAACATATGGTATGAATACGGACCAAGGACTCCGAAATTGAAACTTGATTATGAAAACTGGCGCAGGTATAACAGGCAGGGCGGTTCATTAAGAGTTTCTGCCGGACATTCATATCAAAGATATATCCCGTCAAAAGAATTTGATAAAAATCCTGAACTCTTTTCACTTGTTGGCGGTGAAAGAAAACCAACGCAAATATGTATAAGCAATCCTGAAGTACAGAAAAGGGTTATGGAAGGAGTTCTGAATGCATTCAGAAAAAATCCTGATGCAAAGATGGTTTCAGTGGAACCCAATGATGGAGGAGGGTTCTGTGAATGTGAAAATTGTCAAAAGCTGGGTTCTGTCAGTGATCAGGTCTTCTTTCTTGCTAACCTTGTAGCAAAGGAAGTGAAAAAAGAATTCCCAGGAAAATATGTTGGTCTTCTTGCGTATCACCTTCACAGCAATCCGCCATCTTTTAATCTGGAACCAAATGTTCATGTTGAGGTGACCACTGGATTCAGAGGGGGAATAAAACTTACTCTTCAGCAGCAGGCAGAGGAATTCAGAAAACTTGGAGCAAGTGTTGGAGTTTATGATTATTTCAGCGTTTATCTCTGGGACTGGGATATGCCAGGAGCAGCAAAAGCAGGCAGATACCGTGCGCTTGGAGAATTCATAAAGGAGATGAAAAAAATAGGACTTACCAGTTATACCGCTGAAAGCTGCTGCAACTGGGGACCAAACGGAATTGGTTACTGGCTAGCATCAAAATTGATGTGGAATGCCGACTTAAATGTTGATGAACTTCTGGAAGATTTTTTTGAAAATTGTTTCAAAAAAGCAAAGATTCCTGTCAGACGTATTTACGAAAGATGGGCAAAGGGAGAGAGGCATACTCCAAGAACCTTGAAACTTGCTCTTCTTGATCTTGAACAGGCATATCAAGCAGAGAAAGACCCTGCTGTTTGTGCAAGACTTGACAGGATTGCAATGTATCTTCACTGGCTAGTGCTAAAAATGGAATATGAAAGGATAACAAAAGTCAAAGCAGATGATGAAAAAATTATAGGTGCTGCCAAAGAACTTATTGTATTTTCAAGGCGAATAATGGATACAGGACTCATTCATGTTTTCCCAATGCTTTTCACAAAGAAAACATTTGGAGAAAGACTGTTTCCCGCATTGATGAAAATAGAGGGACTTGATAGGCAGGAGGTTGAAAGATGGAAGAAAGATAGACAGGATATTCCAGAAGCAGAAGAAATAAGAAAGTTATTTTCAGAAGATATCAGGAAATTTTCTGATTTGCAGGTTGTGGAGATTTCAGGAAAACAGTACACAGGAAAGATCGTACCGATCATTGAAAAAAAACCAGAGATGGGGAAAAAATTCAGCGGAATAAATGAAAGTCCATTATATCTTGAGTCCGGGATATATTACTTTGCAGGGAAAAAAGGCGAAAAACTGAACCTGACCTATAAACCATTTCCAAATCATACTGTGGATTGCCACTGGAAATTGATGACTCCTGAAGAAAAAATAATAACCGAAGGTGATGTAAAAGCAGAAAAAAATCAAGAAGCCACAATAACAATAGACATTCCTGAAGATGGGATACATATTTTTGACCCAGGAACAACCTACTGGAAATCCTGCCTGATAACATTTGATAGAAGACCTCTTTCCATATGGGCTGCAAGAGCAGTTGAACCAGGAAAACCCAAAAAAGTTCCTTTCAAACAGTGGTTCCCGAAAGGAGAAGTTTTATACTTTTTTGTACCAGAAGGAACATACAGTTTTGTTATAGGTTTTCCTGTTTGCAGGGCAAACACAAAGGTTGTAATTAAAGATGAAAATGGGAAAACTGTTTTTGAAAGTGATAAAGTTATGGCTGAAGACCAGATATCAATAGTTGTTCCTGAGAAAAGTGATGGTCAGATATGGAGTATATCTGTCTGGAGTTTGAGAAATATAATAGAACTTTATGATATTCCGCCATTTCTGGCAAGGCATCCCTTGGAAATTCTTGTCCCTGAGGATGCTTTGAAGAAATGATTTTACCAGTCAGAAAAGATGCCGTATCTGTATGTCATAGAGCCCGGCTCATATTTTGAATGCCAGCTGACATGTCCATCAGCAAACAGAATATTCAGCCCGCCAGAATGGTGGGGTTTCCAGTGTGTTGAATCTTCCTGCCATCCGGTGCAGTTCTGGGTATAGTCGTCTTTGTCGCAATCGGGTTCGACAAATCTGTAATTGCAATCGCCAGAAAGGACAAAAGCTGAAGGGAACCTGATTCTTTTTCTGCATGTTGCAGCCTGCTGATAACCTGCATCAATATATGCAGCTCTTGCACTCAAAAAATAATGATAGTCGGATATGTCTTTAGGGTAAGAAGGGCACCTGTAAACAGCTTTATTATTTATGTAAGGGAATAACTGTTCCATCCAGCCAGGAGGATTCTGACCCCAGGCGATTGTGCCTCTGCAAAAGGGGTAGAATTCATCATTGTCATCAGCATACATTTCAAGGGCAATGCCTATCTGTTTAAGGTGATTGGTGCAGACAGCTCTTCTTGCATTTTCTCTTGCTCTTGAAAGAGCCGGAAGAACTATCGCTGCAAGTATTGCAATTATTGCGATCACAACAAGCAATTCAATGAGAGTGAATCCTGATTTTTTTTGCATAAATACTTCCTTTTTTAATTGAAAGTTTATACTTTGACAGATGATTTTGTGAAAAGGTTTAGTTGGATATCATATAATTTGTTCTTCTGTCCAGCATTGCAGGCACAAATTTTTTTCAGGCAGACCGATGGAGCTGATAAAATCTTTGGTTGAATTGTATTTTAATGTATCCGCACCGATCCTCTTTGCAATCCGGGAAATAGAATATTTTTTTGCTGCCAGTTCCCTGTAAGACCTTGTGGAAATATCATATGTGCAGGGAGCTATAAGTGGCGGACAACCAACCCTTACATGGACCTCTTTTGCTCCAAATGCCTTTAATTCGAGAACCTTGTTTCTTATCTGGGTACCCCTGACAATTGAATCATCGCACAGTATTATCTTTTTTCCTCTTATACTTTCTTCAATTACAGATAACTTAATTCTTGCCTCACGATCTCTTTCTTCCTGAGTGAGGGGAAGGTAGCTTCTGCTTGCAAATCTGTCAATAAGAAAGACCTCATCGTACGGAATACCTGATTCTTTATGATACCCAAGCGCATAGCCAATTCCCGAAAAGGGTATTGCGGCAACAATATCAGCTTCCACATTATCATTTCTTGCCAGACTTGCGCCCAAATTTTTCCTTGCTCTCACAACAGGCACCCCCTCAATTATTGAATCCATTGAGGCAATGTATCCCCATTCAAATGCGCAGTAAGCAATTCTGTTGCTTTTAACGAGTGATTTTGTTTTAATGCCATTTTTATCTATAAAAATGATCTCACCGGGTTTAACATCTCTTACTATATTTATTCCAAACATACTGAAGGGTCTTGATTCAGAAGAAACAACATACTCGTCATCTCCTTTTCCAACTATCAGTGGTTTGAACCCATGTTTATCCCTTGCCGCATAAATTCCCTTATCTGTAAGGATGAGTATTGTGTATGAACCTTTCACAGTTTCAGCAAGTTTTTCAAGGCCATGCACAAAGTCTTTTCCCTGAACCACAAGTTTTGCGAGAAGTTCAATCTGGGTATGGTTTGAAAAAGAATGTCCTCTGTTTTTTAAATCGGTGAATAATTGTTCAGCATTGAAGATATTTCCACTGAAGGCAATGGCAAAAATTCCCAATTTTGATTCTATGAGAAGGGGTTGTCTTTCTTTCAGGCTCACATGACCTATACCCGAGAATCCTGAAAGTACTTTCAACTCATCCGGCGTGAAGGTATGTCTTACAAAACCTTTGTGCGTGATAAGCTGGATTTCCCTGTTGTATGACGCAATGCCACAGTATTTCTGACCCCTGTGCTGCAATTTGAAAATTCCATAATACAGATGATTGATACAATCCCTGTTTGAATACACCCCATAAAGTCCGCAGTTTTCTTCTGTCATTTTTTTCCTCCATTATCAAAAATTTTTTTGTTGAAGGGACAAACTAATTTTATAACCAGAGTATTATGACATCAAACAATCTATTATTCAACAGGTATCGCTTCTATCGAGAAACACACAGAACCCTTACTTTTTGAGATAAGTCTCAGAAATTTTATATCGGTTCTGGTATTATAAATGGTACCAGGGTTCTTAAAACTCATGACCGAAATTGAAAGCTTTTCAGGAGCAAGTATGTTCAGAACAAGCTTTCCGCGTGTGCCTTCAATGATAAGATGCGTTCTGTCCAGCTTTTTAAGTCTTCCATTGAACTGAATTCTTGATTCCACAATTTTTTCGCCGGCTGTTTCCACAAGGTCTTCAATCAAAAGCGAACCGTATCCTGATTTTTTCAAAAGTGTGAGTGTGCGGATGATTTTTGTTGCAAGTCCCTGTGGATAAGCAGCAGTAATGTCAATGGAAATAATATCCTTGATCTGACTGTGTTCAGCCCGGATTATCCTGCCTGAAAACTCTTTACCGATTCCCTGACCTTTCCCATCTATAAAGATAAGGCTGTGTCCTTCAGCATTACAGAAAGGATTTTCGTATCTTCTCGGGCTGAAATAGTCTTTTGTATATTCTCCGGCGCCATGGTCACAGAGAAAATCTTCTCCAAATACATGAAATATGAACTGGCCAACATCAATCTGATTGTGTGGTTCTCCATTATTGCCTGCTTTTACGGCAAGCACGCAGGTATCTTTATCCCTCCATGATTTTCTTGTTATGACCCAGCCTATGTCTTTGAAGTGAATGAAAGTTTTTTCAGGTGTTTTTGGCCTTTGCGCTTTTATTTCTCTTAATGTAATGATTTCTTCAAGGTCTCTTAACCTTATATGTTTTGTAAGCCATGAAAGATATTTACCCGATTCTGTATACCGTGAAAGAAGAAGCACTGTTTCTCTGTTAAGCAGGGCATGAGAATGGCTATCTCCAAAGTTTACAAAGCCATCGGGTGGAAGGAAGCAATGGACAGGAAACAGTCCTGCAAGTTGAAGTTTTGGATGATTGAAAAGATTGATTTTTCCAGCTGTTGCCCTGTAAAGTATGTCAATAAATTTTACAGCGTTTGTAATACCATAGTTCCAGTATGAGATTCCTTCAACCCATCCACCTGATGTATCAAAATTATCAAGATAGGATTTTATCGCTTCACTCACATTATCAAGGATTTCTTCAAAATATACTCCATTTCTTCCTGCCAGAATTACAGAAACACCTATATTTCCACAGCACACAGCGCACCAGTTTGAGTCATGTCTTTTGAACCATCCATAGTCTTCCGGATGCCGGTAAAATGGTATAAAGATTCTTTTTTCAAGTTCATGTATAATTCTTGATTTTATGTTTTCATCAAGTCCATCACAGGAAAGAGCATAGATTTCTGCAAGTTTTGCTGCCGTTGATGTAGCAAGTAAGTCTATATAAGTGTGATCAAAATTAAGTTTTTCAGGCAGGTGGGCTGGTGCTGACCAGATGGGTTCATTGCATGTATCCCAGATGTAATCCTGCAGTTTTAATAGGTATTGCTGTTTTCTGGTTAGATAATAAGCCATTGCGAGAAAAACAAGGTTTTTTCTTTTCTCCATCAATGGCTGATGATAATCGGCTCTTTTACCTGTTATATGATAAAGCCTGAACAGAGAATAATCAGTGTCGGGTATTGGTTTTTTTAAAATCCTGTCTGCTTCTCCTGTGATGTTTTTTGATACAGATTTTCTAATCTCATTTTTTTTCAGTACAGCATCCTTTACAGGAACCGAAAAATCATGGATGTTCATTATGTACCACCTCATAAAGAGCAATAATATTTTCAAGATTTGTACTGTTATCAATCTCTGTTGTTGAACCGATAAAATAACCAGCTCCTGCTTCCCTGATTGCCTGTCTGCATATATCCTTTACACTTTCCCTGCTTCCGAAAGCAAGAAGCTGGCTCATATCAATTCCTCCAGCAAGAAAAATTCTTTTACCATATTTTTCTCTTATTTCTTTTATGCTCATTCCGGCAACTGTTTCTATTGGATTGAGCCCATCAATTCCTGCTTCAATCAAGTCATCCATGACATCCATCAAATATCCGTCAGAGTGAAAAAGGCATTTGAATCCGTGTTCGTGCCATGCATCATTGAGCCTTTTGAGCCTGGGGAAAAACTCTTTTCTTAAGAATTGAGGGCTGTGCAAAAGCCTTTCCTTGCAGGCAATGTCTCCGTATGTTAAAACACAGGGTGAGAGTTTTATGTCAGCAATCGCATGGCATATCGCGATATTCATTTTTGTGTACTCTTCAAGGAATTCTGAAATAATATCAGGCTGGTCTGCGTAAACAAAAGAAAAAAGTTCAAATCCGATTGTAACCCTGACTTCATCCAGTCCTGTGCCGTGCTGCGCGAGTAGATTTACGGTATCCCCAATGGCATTCTGGACTTTGAGAAAATTTTTGTGATATTCGTCTCTGTAAGCAGACGGATTTTGTTCAATGGCTTCTGTTTGTTCCTTTATTTTTTTAATCCATTTTTTCAAAAATTCAATGGCTCCATTTTCATCGTTGAAAGGTCTTTTTTTAATC
The DNA here is from genome assembly GCA_964532995.1 of uncultured bacterium. GTDB lineage: Bacteria > Ratteibacteria > UBA8468 > B48-G9 > DTJG01 > DTJG01. The sequence continues at coordinate 14,452 of CAZHJN010000020.1, read as the reverse complement.
CAGGTTGTTTTTTCACGTACTGAAACATGGCGTACAAATCCGAATTCATCAACAACATCCTCTTCAGCAACAGGACCGAAACCAACGCTTCTTGTCATATCAAGCAGTTTGTTGACAGCCTTTCCAGCAATTTCAAGGAGTTTTTCCTGCGTCTTTTCGTCCTTTGAGAGAGGAGGAATTTTTTTCCCGCTGAAATATTCAAAAGCAGCATCACACCTCAAAAGGTCATAGATGGGGACTCTGTCTGTTTCCTGAAAAGCCATTGTTTTTTCAACTCTCTCCCTTTTTGTCATCTCAGCCATTTTATTTCAGCCTTTCTGAGTAAAGCATAATAACATCAACTGTTTTTAATACGGTTTTTAACCTTAAAGTGTTTTTTGATTTTTCCCATTGTACGCTGCCATTCTCAACAGATTCGGCTTTAATTATATTAACGGCATCGTTAATGGTCAAACTTAATTCCTTTTCCCGGTCTGACCAGTTGAGAAGGACAATTGCTATACCTTTTTCTGATTGGAGGAGACATCCTTCAACAAGATCTTCTGATATTTCAACAAACCTTGGGGTACTGGCAATTTTTGCAGGTATTGTTACCATTTTCCTTGCAGATTCTGACCAGCCGGTAGGAAGCTTTTTATAATCTGATCTGTCAGGGCTCAAAGAATAATTGATTCCTGGCCAGAATCCAAAATAAAATATTTTTCCACTGTTATACGATGCTTCAACTATTGCGGAAGACCCGTCTTCAAATACTGCAAGCGTTTTTCCTGTTGTTGGTGTTAAAAGCACAGTCTGGAATTTTATTGAGATATCCTCAAAGCCAAATCTCTGGTCTTTCACAAGAATTTTTGTCTTTTTCAGTCTATCAATTTCTGAAGGATGGGGCTGCGTGGCTTTTTCAACAGAGACCTGTTTGATGCCTGTAAGTTTTGTAAGTATACTCAACGGTTCATCATATTCTGAAGAAGCGCAGGCTCCCGGCATCATGACAATTGTTTTTCCCTTTTCCAAAAACCTGACTATGTTTTTCTGGGCTCTCTCAGAAAGATTCGGTGCTGTGATATAAAGGATTGAATAGTTGTTTTTTTCTAAAATACCATCTTCAATATCAAAATCATCAATAAAATCAACCGGATAATTTTCGTGTGTAAGAGCCTGGTGAAGTCCATAGAGTTCCCATAAATAGGCAGGCATTTTTGGTCCTTTATCCCATACCTGGGCTGCCTGCGGGAAAAGGATCGCAACAGTGCCATCGCGCGGTCTTCCCGGTCCAACAAGCTTTTCGCTTCTGCCAAGGAGTCTCATACCTTCTGATAGAGATTTATATACCTGTTCTCTTTCGGACCAGCCGTCGGCAAAAGCAAGTCCTGGTCCAAAGATATAGGGATCAATTGCTTTTGCTCCATGTCCAACAAGTGCCATGATTTTGTATTTTCCGCCCTCCGGTACTCTTCCTCCTGTGGTATGACCCACAATATAACCGCCGTATTCAATATTTCCATGTCTTGCAGCACATCTTAAAAGGTCTCCGTACATTGACCAGAGTTGAGATTCACTATCTCCAAACCAGTCTTCTGTCCATATGCAGCTGACCGCCTTTTTTCTTCCGAGGTCAAACCAGTCAGGCATTCCCATCCCGGCATCAGGACCTGCATCCCAGTTATTTGCAATTTTTTCTCCTGGTGAGGGGATGAAAAATCTTCCTGGCCAGTTGTTTAAATTTGTGGTGGTCAGAATGTTATTGTTATATGCCCTCTGAAATGCTTTTGTTGCCGCTGCAAATGATCTGCTCAGTGATTCAGTGAAAAATCTTGTTGTCCAGAAAAAAAGCCGTTTATCAGCCAGAGATACCTTTTCGCTCAATTTCATCGGGAATATCTCATCCCAGGAATTTTTACCGAAACTTTGTGGAGTAAAATTTTTTGATTTAAGATAATCTCTGAAAACAGTTAACCTTGAAACATCTTTCTTTACCTCATCTATCTGATGCGGATAGTACCAGCCCGGTTCATCTGCCATATGGAATAAAACCATTTCATCGTCTTTATGTCCCATATTTGAAAAAGACTTCTTCAAACCGGTCAACCAGTTATCAAGATAATCATCAGTAACCATTGAACTGTTGTAGTCAAAATAAGAAGGAGGATTATAGACAGCCCCGCGAAATCTGTTAAAACCATATTTTCCAGCAATCATTCTTATTTCTTCCGGTTTGATATTTCCCCAGTGCCATATCTGAACTGTGTTATGCCCGAGCATTGAAAGAATATTCAGACCATCCTGGAGTGTTTCCGGAGTGCCATCAAGACTTATAAGACCATTTGCGACTATGATTTCTTTTGGCCTTTCTTCGGGCATAATGGCATATTTTTTTGCAAAAGCCAGATATTCCTTAAATCTGTCAGTGCTTGACTGGATTAATTCCGAAAGTTTTTCAGGCTCGTCAATGCCGTACTTTGGAACAAAGACGCTGACTGAATTTCCTGCTGTTGTAACACTGAAATTTTTAATATTATGCAATTTTGAATCAGAAACTTTTCTGAAATCGAAACTAATAATGGCTTTTTTTATTGACGCTCCTGCCATTTCGCACATGATTCTTGATAAACCGACACCATCTTTCAACTGAGTGTCAAGATTTATCCAGTCAGTTGATGTTCCAGCAGTTAAAAAACCGGCATTTATTCTTCCTTTTTCTGATGAAAATGATACAGATACACCACCTGCTGGTTTTCCATTTTTATCAACAGGCACTATTTCAAGGATTGATGGATATGTTCCAAGAAGGATTATACCTTCATTATACAGTGGTAGGATTTGAGATTTACCGTGGCCTGCGGTTTCCCAAACATATGGTTCCCCTATCAAGAATCCATCCCTGTCAATGGTCCATTCAAATACCTGCGGTACTCCCCAGCCAACCTCATAAAGTTTCTGTCCGTCAGGCGAAAAGCAGATATCCCACGGGCTGTTTGTTTTACTTCTTGTGGAATAGAATTTTGGGGAACCATAAGGATATCCATTTGAATCAAGATTGTAAACCATTATTCCTGCCTCATCTTTACCCGGATTTTCAAGCATTCCGGAAAGATAAAGTTTTGATTTCCTGGTGTCAAGAGCCATTCCATAAAGAATTGTTCTTTTCTTTTCAGCAACAAAGCCATCAGGATATCTCTTTGGAATATCCGAAATGGGTTTGCCATTTTTGTCCAGGTCCCAGACCGTGAGATTTTCATTTTTATTATACTGGCTGGCAACATAAAGTTTTCCTTTAATAGTGTCGAGAATTGCAAAAACATCGTAAACAAAACCGGGTACCCTGCAAAATATTTTTGAAGCAGGTTCTTCTTTACTGATTGCACCAATAACATAAAGTATTTTTGCGACCGGATTGAAAACGAGAAGATTTATCGGGTTAACCCCTGATTGGAGGTTCTCTCCATCTGATGCAGGAATCCCTGAAGCATCAAGCTTTCTGATTGCGATTGTTCCATCCTTCCTTGCTGCATAAAGAATACCCGAGTTTTCATCAATTGCAATAGGTCCTTTCAGTTCGGTGCATTCAACTGTGTTTTTTTCTCCAGCATATGGTTGATAAACATAGAGATGGTTTGCTCCAGCTGAGTAAATTTTTTTATATTTTGGAGAATACACAAATTTTAAATACTGCTGTTCAGGACCAATGCTGACTGTTTTGAAGGCAGGAGGAAGAGGAGTTTCAGATTCAATGGATTTCAATGTGACTCTCATTTCAAGCCCTGAAATTCTGTTGCCAAGGAAACCCCAACCCAGGTGCATCGTGGCAAAGGCGATATCAGGGGAAAAATTGATACACTGGGCTTTTTCCCTTATAAATTTTTCTGTTTCCCTTGAAATTCTTATTGATTTTCCGTCCGGAGAAATCTCGATCTCCTTCAGGGATACACCATCACTAACGAAGTTTCCGGTAAATAAATCCATAAAACCTGTGGATACAGCCGCAATTATCCTTCCAGGGGTTTTTGAAATACTCACGGCCTGTACGGTCAGGTTATCAACAATTACCGGATCGCCCTGCGGTTCTCCGGATTTATCAAGCAACCAGTAAGCAAGTTTGTTCTCGGGTCCTTTAAAAAAAACCGCCTTTTCAGTGGCAGCGCAGATCATATATTCCGCGGGCCCATTTTTCACCGAATACGAACGTGTATTCAAAACCGCGCCTTTTTCATCAAGATCACAGACCTGAAGGACAGAAGGATATGTTCCAAGATACAGTTTGGTTGCATCTGCATTGAAATTGATGGAATATTTACCGTGTCCGGGGACAGAATAACCAACTGGCTTTGACGCAGGGTTTCCATTTTCATCAAGGTCTATCGCATATACACCTGAGCCTCCCCAGCCGACCGTGTAAATCCTGTTGAATTTAGGGTGTTTTGTAATCGCCGCGATATGTTTATAAGGATTGCCGCTTTCAAAAGCAACCGGTTTCCCTGCTGGTTGGCCGTTTTTGTCAAGGTTATACATCACAAGCGATTTTGAGAAATTTTCAAAACCCTTGACACCGGCAACACTGACACCGAGGAAAAGCTTATTGTGCTGTCTATCAAGATAAAGTGCTGTAACTGAACTCCATCCACCCGGTGGCAGCGGATCCGGCATCGGATCAGGATGATCTGAATACTTTCTTGCTTTGCCGGAGACAGTTCCATTCTGATTCAAATCAAATACCAGCAATCCTTTTCTTTCAGGGTCATATGAATATGTGCCTGCATAAAGCTTTTTCCTTGATTGATCTGCAAGAACACAGAAAATATGAGCTCCACCGGTATCTGTTGAACGAAGAATGCTGTATGGAAGCCTCATTTCCTGTTTCTGGGAATAACAATTCAATGCCAGTACAAGAAAGAATAAAACACACCCAACAATATTTCTTTTTTCCATTGCAACTCCCTTTACAGTTTTTTCATAAAACGAAAAAGTTCACTGACATATTTCCCTGTATTTGCTTTTGCGTTCCATAACTCCTGCGGCATATTCACAACAGGCTCAAACCCGGGTGATGAAATTCTGCAGTTTCCGTCTTTCAGAAAATCAATAAAAGACCAGGTTTCGTACAGGATAAATCCACTGAATTTTTTATTTCTGTAAACCCTGTCGAACTCATCAACAAGATTTTCATCTGACCAGACATATCTGTTGACACTCAATGGAATATTTTTTTCAAAACACTTTTCAATCATTCTCTGAGCTGTCTGATCCTGTCCGAAAATGCCTGAAAATGGTTTCGCAAAAATCCTGAGTACTGCTTCGTCCATTATTCCTGAATCAATCCATTTTTCCCATTCAAATTCAATGTTTGCTGGATAAGCAAGTTTTCTGCTGCCGGGCCTTTCTGAAGCAGGTCTGAACCAGTCAGCATTTAGATTGACGCGTACCTTTTTGCCTTTTGAGCGTATGAGTTTACTCGCATCTGATAAAAATTTTGAATATGTACGGGTTCTTATTTTTGAAATTTCCTGAAAGATGTCAGTGTGCTTTTTTGAAATTTTTTCCAGCACAATGTCATTGAATCCATAATCCTGTGGAGTATCCGTGTGGCATGAATGGTTTTCCACCCTGAATTCTATTCCATCAACTCCGGCATCAATCATTTCTTCAATACAGGAAAGCCAGAATTTTCTTACCTCTGGTTCTGTTTCACATAGACCACCCGGAAGATAGATATTTCTTCCGCGGGCAAAACCTATAAATCCCTGGGCTTTTGCCTGTCCTTTAAGACGGAATTTTCTTGAACCTTCCTGATATTCTTTGCCTGGTTCGGGATTGTTTGGCAGGTCAAGATAGGTCAATTCCGGACCTCTGCCTGTGTCAAAACAGAGCCCGCCTTTTCTGAAATCTTCCCATTCAGGAAACCAGATCGATGTGCCTGTTGCGTAAACACCAGGAATTTCTTTATATTGCTTGTTAAAAACACGAAGAAGGTTATCCCATGCATTTGAAAAGCATGGTTTACCATCTGTGAAATTTGTTGTGACCAGTATATATTTATCAGTAAGGTTGAGTCCTGAAAGGGTGATAACCCTGACCCTGTCATCCTTTCGTGTGAGAAGGTTTCCATAAACATCGTATACATCTTTTTCGGATTTTTCTACAGTTTCCTTATATCGAAAATCAATATTTTTCTTCTGGTACCTGTAATTGAGAGGGCTTGTCCATATCTCAATGTTTTCTTTTTTTATTCTTGTCGGGGAATCATCTTTGTTTGTCAGTCGTATTGTTTCTATGACTTCAGAATCAATTCCTTGCCAGAGGTCATCAGTTCTTCTTTTTATTCTTAAATGTGGATTTTTCGCAACAAATGGGTCAATCCAGGATAGAAATCCACCTACTCTGTACAATCGACCCCAGAGTCGTGCCTGCGGAGAACCCTCAGGGAAATCCCCGGAAACACCAGTTTCATAGGGCTTGAAGTATGCATATATTTCCATTCCATATCTGTGAGCGTATTCAGAAGCAACCTTCAATGGATTTTCAAGCAGATTTATGGTTTTTGCATAGTAACCGTACTGATTCATATCGTAGAGCAGTGATGTATCGTTTTCAATTCCAGGCATCAAAAACCCACCATGACCATCCCCATAATATCCCCAGATAATCCTCTGGACGCCCTGCTCGGAAAGAAGCCTCATAAGGTTTTCAATGTGCTTTCTTTCAAGAACACATGGAGCACTCAGCGCATCGTCAGGGAAATCCACAAGAGCTTCAATCTTGAATTCTTTTCTCATAGTCAGAATCCATCGAATTCAATTTCTAATTATTTTGGTGAATACAGAAAGAGTCTTGATGTAAGACCTGCTGATTGCTGCGCTGCATTGAAACCGGTGTGAATCCTTATTGCGATAACATTCCTGCCGGGTTTGATTGCATCCGTCACATCCATATCTATCTCATTTGGCCTTTCATATGCATCCCTGTATGGACGGTGTCCGACGAATTTCCCGTTGACCCATATCCAGGCTTCTGTTTCAACAGCAGGAGCATAAAGAAAGATTTTTTTATTTTTGACAGATTGCGGAAGATTCACATCAAGTCTGTACCATATAACACCCATGTAGGGATAACCCTGTTTATCGCAATAACCCTGTCCGTAGAAAGGTACTGTGGTCAGTATCGTTTTCCAGTCTTTATCATTAAATTCCGGCAGATACCAGCCCATATATCTTCCATCATCCCTTGGATCAGGTGAAAATTTTACTTTTTCAGGTAATACAGCTATCATCTCACCTGTTTTTCCTGTCGTCATATCAGCAAGTTTTTGATAGTATTTCGCCCTGGACGCCGCGCCCCAGTAATAATAACCAACATCATCTCCGCCTCTTGCAGGATTCGGGTCAAAGTAAAACCTGCTCAATTTAGATGCCTGTGCTCTTACATCCAGCATTCTCTGCGCCTGTTTTGCTGCTTCCTGAAAATCAGCTCGCCATTCTGCTCTGTGCATTTCCATGAATGCCTTTAATGCTTCAAGGGTTGCTCTGTCAGCAGAAACATGCTCCTGGTGAACCTTTTCTTTTGCAAGGTTTTCCGCCTGTTTTATGTAATTTTCAAGTTTTTCAATCAACTGATCTGAATAAACATAAGGTAAAATCCTGTCTTCATGACCGAGCCACGGAGTTTTTTCCATTGTTGCTTCAAGTTCTTCCCAGAAATTCTTTACCGGCTCTGCTGCAGGACCATACCAGTTTGTGAAAAACTCATCCATCAATGCTTTTGCATCCAGGTTTGTATCCCACATCATCCTTGCATAAAGATAGGTCGGGAAGATGCCGGTTTCCAGCCTTATGGTCCTGCCTTCATTTGAAAAACCAGTAACCCCCCATTTTTTGTACAGTGGCATGTCATGCATATGTTTGCGGGCAAGGGGAATTGGAGCACCGCAACCAGCAAGCATATAATACATGTAGTTGTACATATAAACATTTCTGTACATTGAGCACCATTGTTTGATCATTTCCGCCTGTCTCTGCGTTTGCCATGATATCGGATTATCATAGGCATGAATTGTGTCGCACCATATTGCAGCAAACATAATCCAGATTTTTGGGTCAGGGGTTATTCCCTGAGGTGGGACATTTCTGTTTGCATAACCGTTTGTTGTGATAATGTGGTCAGGGAACTCTTTATAAACCTCTTTTGCGACTGCCTGTATCCATTCCATCCATTCTTCGGTTGTGCTGGTATCTGATGCAACGCCGACCCTTCCACCGGTATCAGGAAATCCAATATTTCTTTTAAGTGTTGAAGGGCTGTAATCTCTTGGATAGCCATCATCAGCACCGATTCCATAAGATGTTATACCTGGATTCTTCCGAAAATAATCTTTAATTTTTTCAGCTGCATATTTGACAGATTTTTCGCTTGTCAGATTTGGCATCCCGGGATTAGGATTTCCTTTTTCATCTTTTCCAAAGATATCCGCATATTCAGGATTATTAATTTCTTTTGCCGGGGGAAGAACACTTCTGACTGAGCTATCCCTGGGAATTGTGACAAAATCAAGAACAGGATTCATCATGTTTCTTATTTTCCATCTGTATTCCTGTATTCTCAGGTCATTTGCAAGAGGACCCCACCAGTTTCTCATTTTAAAATCAGGCCTGCTTAAAATATTCAGATTTTGAACGACAATCGTATCTTTTCTCGGAACAAATTCTCCATATTCACCTGGCATATACCATCTGACACCGAGCCGGTGGAGAAAGTTTGCAACCGCGTATTCTGTTCCGTGGTAGTATGGCTCATCATTTCCAGCAAGAAGAATTGTGTTTCCCTGCGTCAGTATAACAAAACCTTCTTCATCCCTGGTTGGAGTCAATCCTGAGGGAATCTTACTATCAAATTTTTTTGTGTAATTGCTTCTTCCGACAAGAATCAGATTTCCGGAAACCTGCTGATCATCCCCAACAACCGGAATTTTTGTTCCTGACATCTTTTCTATGTACTCCTGCAGATCCTTTGCGGCGGCTGCAATTTTGTTTGGTGCCGGCTGAGGATACCAGAATGTCTGAAGGGTTGGTTCTGTTGGAACACCTATCGCATCCTTTGAAACAACAATTGTCGCTTTTGGTACGCCTTTTTCAACAATGGTAATTTCTGCAAAACAATTACCTGCAACTGCTAATCCAACCAGCATCAAAACTATTCTTTTCATATTTCTCTCCTATTTTTGAAAAACAGGATGGAAAAAGCTCCATCCATAAAGTCTTGCTTTTTTCATCCAGAACCTGAATCTGATGGGTCCTGCAGGCGGAAATTTCATCACTGTTTTTGGGCCAGGTCCAAATGTCACAGGAATATCAACATCATCAGCAGGCCCATTGATAATGTTAATCTGGTCAAGGTGAGCATCATTTATTTTTCTTCCGAATATATCATCCACTTCAACCCTGATATAACCCTCGTTTTCTATTTCTGCATTGATGCAGAAACTTCCACCTCCTTCCCAGTCAATCGGGCTGGTTAAAAGCTCTCCTTCAGTTTCGCCTGCCTGATAGAAAATCCATCTGTCTCTTTTCAATGTGAGCAGATAAATCTCATTCAATTCAAGCAATTGTTTTCTGTTTTTTACGCTTCCATTGATGTCAGCCGCTGCAACTTCATGATGTCCATACGGGGTATTGCTTGAATAGAAGTACATTTCATCGCCAACATCTATCGGTGGACTTCCGAATGGAACAGGAAGTTTTCCTTTGAATCCTTCGGGCTTGTTATTGGCAATAAAAGGTTCTCTGAGTGGTTCTCTTTTCCAGTTTATTCCATCGGGACTGTGGATTAGTTCGTTTGTGAATATACCTTTTACAGCATCATAGAACCATGTGAATGCAATATAGCAATTGTTTCTTATAAAAGGCGATATTCCCTGAAACTGTTTGTTCCTTCCGCGAGCGCCCCGCATACCTGGCTCGTCAAATATTTCAAGCCCCGGTGCATCAAGTTCATCTGTGTCAAGAATAACCTTTGAGACACTCCAGTGGATCAAATCTTCACTTTCACATCTTGCGATCTTTCTGTTCGCATGCCTGTCCATTCCGCAGTGTATCACAGGTCTTAAATAGCAAACATACTTTTTTATGTTTTCATCATAAAGCAGGATGTTCTGTGTGTCAGGAGAACCAATAATTACAGGACTTTCAGGCCAGATTGTCCATTCAATGCCATCATCGCTATCCGCAATGCATATCCCTCCGATAACATCTATCGGAAAATCAACATATAAACCTGTAAATCTTTTTTTTGCGCAGGGATGAGGTGTTGTTTCATTATCAATAATGCACATTCCCGCAGGACCTCCCCACCCGGAAAGATACCTGCCATTTTTATCCTTCATTTTTGCGTGAATCACTATATTGGGATGTTCTTTGTAAATAGGATCCTTTGCTATGTTGAGGGATGGTTTTTCCCAGTGGATGCCATCATTTGAGTATGAAAGAGCCATTGGTGTTTCACATCCAACAAGGTCGGTTTCAGGATTTCTTGCGATAAATACTGTGTACCACATACGCCATAGGCCGCTGCTGTCTCTTAAAACCGAACCAATACCTTCGCCAGGAGAAACAACAGGTTTTTTGTACCTCAATTCTGGTTGCCCAAAAGCCCTTCTCAGATAAAGCGTGTCCTCAACCAGTCTTTCATCAATAAGGGCAAAGGTCTTTTTTTCCATTTTATACCTCCACAACAAAGGCAACTCTTTCACCTTCAAGGATTATTTCAGCAGGATACCTCATTTTTATCGGTTTTTCAAAAGCCCTGTACACCATCAACTCTTTTGATTTCACATTTTTTATCTCTATCTTCCTTGCCACAGCAGGTTCTGGAAGGAGATTGGCAAGTATCAATGCTTTTCTCCCTGTTTTCATTGATTCAAAAAGGCTCCACCTGCAATGGGACCTTTTTTCAAAATCTCCTGAAATTTTTACCAGACTTTTTTCTTTCTTAAAAATGCCTTCGGAACTTTCAAGTATCCTGCCAGCAGAAACCAGGTAAAAAAGATTCCTTCGAATTCTGTTGATTTCCCTGATGTATTCCATGAGTTTTCTCATCGGTGGATAATCCAGATTTCTATTGTAATTACCAGGTCCGATCAGAATATTACATCCATTGACGACAGCGGTATTAACCTTATTAAAATCATATGGTTGTTCAATACCGTTGCAAAGAGCCCTGTTGGGGAAAACCGCTTTCATTGCATCCGGTTCTGTTCCCCACCACGAAACCTCTGAATACGTCATCAATCTATCCCAGCTTCCTTCGTAGGATATACAGAAATCAGGATTGATTTTTTTACAGACAGCAAAAAGCTCCTGCAGAAACTGAAGCATTCCTTCATGCAATGCTCTATCCGGACCTGTCCAGGCAAGCAAAGGATTAAAATCCATTGGCGTGTTGAAGAACTTATCAAAATGAAGACCATCTGCACCTGTTTCAACAAGTTTTTTGAAATAACCAATCAACATTTTTCTTACTTCAAAATGTGCGGGATTCATTTCGACAAAAGGAGTTCCTGTCATGAATTTCGTTCTTGCACTGAGAGTGCCCATGCCCCAGGAGTTGCATATGAAATAAGGCACGCCATGTGGATCAAGAATGACATACTTGTTCAACCTTTCTCTGTATATTTCTGTTGTCATGTCTACCGGTTGACAGTTAACGAAAAAACTCACCTTTATTCCAAGTTTATGACAAGCCTGAATTCCTTTTTCAAGGTCATTATAAGTACCCAGCCTCGGATCCGGTTCATAGCAGGGATAACCTCTGTCGTGTCCACCAATCTGCCAGCCGGCGATCATGAAATGTTTCACCTCATATTTTGCGCATATTTCCGCAAGATGAGGTATATCTTTGAATTTATAATTGATATTGTCTTCAGGCAGCATAAACATCTGATGATAGAACGATGTTTCCCGCCTTATCCAGGTTGAAAATGGTTTTATTGTTTTGAAGTGTTTTTCAAACCATTTTCTGTAAATCTTTCCTGATTCATGCCATGTTCCATCATGTAACTGTAAGGTGATATCACCTGAAATGAATTCCTCACCGGGTTTTGTATAAGGAACATAAACCCAGTTCATTATGATTCCCGCAGGATAGCTATTTACTTCTTCTGGTTTTGGCCAGTTTCCATAGGGTCTCATTTCGCCTGAACCTGGTTCAAGTGATAACCTGATGATTTTCACCCGTGGAGTTTCCTCAAGGGCCGCGAAAAATAAGGTTTTATTCAACCTTGTATTATAGAGGCTGACCCATGGCATACAGAGGAATCCAGGATAATGGAATGTATGTTCCGGACTCAAACAGCCAAGTGTTTGACCGCGAGTATTTCCAAAATCCTTAAAAATTTTCTTTGTCCAGGGTTGATTGCCTGTCGGTATGAGAATTCCTGTTTCTTTCTTTATTTTTTGAGTTTTTCCGATACCATCCATTCCACCAATAAAACCAGACCATACTTCAGCCAGTTTATATTGCGTTCTATTTTTTGACCGGCATTTTATTGTGACTTTTTCATTTTCAAGTGAAATGTGCAGTCTGAAATCAATGTCAAAAAATCCTCTTTCGTTTACAAGAGGGCCAGCCCAGTAAAACTCAGCTTTTGTGCCTGTTCTTTTTATTTCAGGAGATTCCTGTTTGTTTCCGACGATATAATTACACTCGTAATCAGGCAGGGGGATTAACATCCTGTATCCCTCAGCAACTCGCGCGTCTGAAATAAGGTTCAGTCCGGAGGATTTTTCTACCATCTGCAAAATTCCTGCATTCTCCGGATTGATTTCCACACGATAAAATTTATTTTCCAGTGTAATCGGATTCATATTGTAAAACTGTAAATCTGACTGTGGACAAGAGCCATCCTTAACATGATTCTTTTGCCCCTGAGTTTTGAAAGATTACTGTTACCACGCCATGATAAGGTGTGGCAGGTGCTGTCATTTATGAAGATGTCAAAGTCATCAGCGGAAAAACCATCAATTATTTTCCCTTTTGGATCAAACCAGTATGGTTCAGCGAGTTCAGCGATGATATATCCGCCCTGAGTTGCAGCATTTATTGTGATTTTATCACTTTCAAGAATAAACGGTCTTGTGATGAGATTACCCATCTGACAGCCAGCATCAAGAGAAACAAAACCATCAATTCTAAGTTTTGTTCTATATACGGTGTTTTCCCACGTTTCGGGCTGATGATTGTGCGGAAATCTTGAATGGGCATTGATGTATATATAAAGGTTATTGTCATGAATAACCGGTTCCTGTGCCGGATAAACCATGTATCCACCGATTCTTCCTTTTTCTTCTGTTTCAATGAATTTTGGTCTTTCAGGATGTCTTTCCCACCTTATTCCATCTCTGCTCCAGCATAATTCAACATCAATTGTTTCAAATACATCATCATCATAAACCCACAGCATTCCCATATAAGCATTTGCATACCTGAATACACTGATTCCATAAAAATCATTGGTATCAAGTTCATCAGGACTCAGTACTACTTCTGGTTCTGTCCAGTTTTTTAGATCCCTGCTTTCCGAATAAGTGACCCTTCTTCGCTGGTTGCCCTTACCATTGTTCCAGCCAGCTGCTGCAGTATGCCATCCTCGCATATAAAGCATATATACATCTCTTTCAGGATTATAGACACATGCATTGTTGCAATCGCTTTCTCCATGGATTACCGGTTTTGTATCAGCATATTTCCAGTGGATACCATCCGTGCTGAAAGCGATGTAAATTCCACCGATTTGGTCACTGTACCAGTCCCTGTTTACCAGTACATACTTTCTATTTTCATCAGGTGCATCCGGCCGGTATAAAATTGTGCTGTTTACAACATCGCTGTATCCTTTAAAACATATGTTTGTTCCGGGATAAACGTCAAGAGAAGGCTTTATCCAGTGAATTCCGTCATTGCTTTCGGCATAACACAGAAAAAAACTCTGTGGTTCTCCGACATTTCCATACTTACTTTTTCCCAGAGTTTTTCTCGTTTTTTCAGCATCACGGTCATGTGCAACATACCACATCCTCCACAACCTTTTTTCTTCATCAAAAAGTATTTTTCCTGCAATGACCGCTGTTTCCCATGGTTTGTCAGCCATAAGAATTGGTTCAATCGGGTCTTTTTGTGGTTTATGGATGGTTCTTTTAAGGCGAAAAGTATCAGCTATTGAGAAATTATCAATTACAAGATGTTTTCCGGGTTTTAAGTCCTGAAACATGATATTGTTTTTCATAGGATACTTTTGTCCTGTTTCAGTATTCTATCCTAATGCGTATTTGTGTCAAGAGAAAAAAATAACCCTGTAAACTTGACTGGCATCCAAAATGGTTATATCTTTTCATTGAACAGAGAAAATTGTGAAAAGATTCAGAGCAGCAGTCATAGGACTTGGCTTTATTGGTGCAGGCGATGAAATTTCAGG
>CAZHJN010000019.1:0-36292 GCA_964532995.1 uncultured bacterium | reverse complement strand
GGCTCTGCATCAAATCCTCTTGGAGAAAGGATGGGCCCATATTTCTCCCAGTCAACCCCATTTTTTGAAAATGCAAGTGCAATACAAATTTTCGGGATTACATCACCGTGGCCTGTTTTAACCCCTTCAGGCCTGTGAAAGTATTCTGAAATTGCAGTATAATACATCCAGAATTCATCCTTTCTCCTGATAACACAAACACTGCCAGTACCTTCTCTGTCCCATGGTTTATCAAGCTTCAGAATCGGATTTTTTTTATAATATCTCCAGGTTTTTCCTTTATCCTGGCTTATTGCAAGACCTGTTGTATTCGGAATTTTACCTTCAGTGCTTTTTCCCCATCCAACAAAATACATAAAAAATATATTTTCATCCACTTTTACAACAAAAGGGAAGGAAGGCCCATTGATGTTATAAGGTTTGGATTCAGGCTCAAGTAATGGGTATCCGAAACCTTTCCACCGGTTTAAATTTTCCCAGATACTTTCTGCGCTAAGTATGACATTGCGCCTGTCACCCCTGCCCCAGTAAAACATGTTCAGCTTATTATCAAGATCAATAATGCATGGCGCATTGTCTACTCATGAAAAAACCTTATTGAAAACAGATCAGCGTCCTTCATTACAAATCTTAATTTAACAGGCTGGCCTGAAAATCTGCTTATATCTGGACCATTTTTCCATCTGACAATTCTAAAAATCTCATCTCCAATGATTTCAGGACAATCATCAATTGAATAACCTGGAAAAGGCTTTCCTGAGATATCCTGTATCTCAACACGAACAAAACCCGGTGCGCCTGTGCGATAATTAATCTCAAGCCTGTTTCCATTAAATATCAGTGGCTTTGTAAAAAATTCTCCACCCTTCCATGGAGCACTGATTGAAACAAAACCATCTGTCCTTAAAAGCATCCTCTCAATGTGCCATGAATCCTGCATATAGTTTCTTGTCACAAAAAACTGAATTTTTTCTTTTCCTGCAGGAAAAATACCTGTAAGTGGATAATTGGTACGTGTAACCCAGTTGCTGTAGCCAGGTCCAGGACGAACAAATGTTTCCATAAATGTGCGGTCATATACAGTGGAACCAGCACGACTTGTTAAAAGCACGCCATCAGAACAGTCAAGGTAATACTTATAAGGCCGGCCGGGGAATGAATGAACCTTTATTTCAGATGCCTGCTCATCTGTAAGAACCTTTCGGCCTTCCATAAATCTTGCTGCAAGAGCGATATAGATATGGGGTGCGCGAAAATATGGAGTGGTATTGTTTACATAAAACTGCTCTCTCGGAGTATCCCCATAAGTCATAGGCACTGAATCAGTCCATTTCATTAAATCCTTTGAGGTGGAACGAGCCATTGTTCTATATCCATCATACCAGCGGTAATAAATCACATACTGCTTTTCGGCCTGGCTCCAGAACATCGTGTTACCACCATCAAAAGCATTAGGAAGTGTACTTATAAACTCTGGCTGTGGATCAAGTTTATAAAATTTATAACCATCATAAGAAGCCCAGAAAACAAGTTTTTTCGGTCCAGCAGGATCCCTCATAGCAGTATGTTTTTCACCGCTGAGCGGAACACTTTTAATCATCTTTACCCGCTGGTTTTCTGAAACATGCGGATTTGTGTCCAACCATGGAGCGGATGGAAAAGAAAATTCTGGCTTTCCTTCAACAGTCGCTATGATGTTGTTATCGGGCCAATCCGGTCTTTTCACAATGTTAAGTACTGGTTTCACCCAGGTTGCTCCTCCATCATAACTTTCAACCACACATCCAACACCATCTTCATCGTTAGGATCCAGCCGCATTGCCCGATAGTACATCAATAATTTTCCATCAAGTTCAATGACAGACATTCCAAAGTTGGCAGGACCCTCCCATGGTTTATCAATCCTCAGCACTGAACCCGATGAACAGGGTTCATGAAGTTTAAGATAACTACCGCTGAGCCTATCCAGAAGAAGATAATCCACAAAAAGCTCACGCCGACTGCCTATATTGACTGGATTTATTGAATTCATAATATCTCCTACTTTTCTAAATTATTTTTCAACTTTTATCCTGCAGAAAATTCCTTCAGCCTTTCCTTTATTTGTATCAAGAGCGATTGTTATTGTGTTATTGCCATGTTTTGGCTTTACCGCAACACTGCTCTGATCAGCAATCGCAGGATTTGTGCCAGGACCTGAAAAAACCCTTTCTCCGTTTAACCATACAGCCACAGGACCATCATATCCTAAATACATTCTTGCTCTATCCGCTGGACCAAGATCCAATCTTGTGGAAAAGAAGATCACTCCTGATTTTCGTTTTATAATTTTCTTTGCGTCAACAAAACCAACAGCCGATAGAGGAATACCTTTTTTTACCTCCTTTTCTGAATATCCCCGTATTTTCTTCCAGTTCAATTTCCGGTCATTGATATCAGGCATTTTTATATTTTTTAATGAGGTATTCTGAACATCAGAAACCATCCAGTCAAGAATAAAATCTTCTCTTTCCAGGCTGAATATTGCTTCAACAAGATAAATATCAGGATGGCTGAACTGGTCAATGTCAGGGTCATCCGGTGCAGTATGACCTGAATAATATGAAAGCCAGCATCGTACAGGATTTTCAGGATCTTTAGCAACAGCCATATATGAAAGATCAGAACCAGGTCCAGATGGTAGAACAAGTCTTAATTCAGGTTTATTTTTAACTATTTTGAACACGCCCACATGAGTGACATCAGGATGCAAAAACCATCTTCCTGAAATCCATATATCATCTTCAACCAGCCACAGGCACGGTCCAAGAAGCTGAATATCAAGCCGTCTTTTCTCCCATTTTTTATATGGCGGCTTTGATGTGCAGAGATAAGGTCTTTTAGTTTTATCATCACACCTCATCAGCATAACTGCAGTGCCATCTTCTTTGAAATCAAGATAGCATTCTGTCGGAACATCTTTGCCTTTGTGTACCTCGTATTTTTTTTCCCAATTTATCCCATCATCACTTTCAAACCAGGCAACAGTTGAACTTTTTACACGGACAAATTCACCATATCCCGCGCACAGATATTTTCCTTTGTAAAAAGTAGGTCTCCACATTATAAACCCATCTGTTCCCTGCATTTTTGTCCAGTGGCTCCAGTTTCTGCCGTCCTCTGTAAAACCGGTAAATGAACCTGTTCCGGCCTCAAAACCCACAACAAAAAGATTTTTCCCATCAGAGTAAAGATGAGGGTCTCTTGCATCAAATGTTTTTCTGAATGCTGCAACATTTTCAAAATGCTTTCCACCGTCATCGCTTCGTAAAACCATGATTTTCCCGGTGGGATCCGCGTGTGCGGCACCCTGTCTGTATGCAACATAAAGGGATCCTTTGAAAAAGCAGGCGCCTGTAAATGCATTGTGACAGGCATCATTCGTTATCCTTCTTATACTTTTAACATACATCATTCCTCCTTTTTATGATATAAAAGTTCAATGCTAACCACACGTATTGTTTGCTGTTTTCTCGGTTCATCCTTATACCAGTCGTAACTTCCATTCATAACAACAATGCTGTTAAAGCCGTTTTTTATCAAACCAGGATCAAATTCAAAATTAAACGCTGTATGCTCTGGTACATGATGGGTGTATCCACCAACCTGGACCAGAAGATTATCTGTTTGTTTGCTTTTGAAAACCGGCCAGCATCCATTGAAACTTATGCCTATTGGCGGTATCTTTTCCTGTCTTTCAATCACCACCTGGATTATCAGTTTCATCTTTCTGTTGTCTGGTTCTTTCATCATCGGAAGCAAAAATTCTTTCCTGCATTGTGGTTCAATATGGCAGGGAATCTGACCTATAGTCTCAAAAAAGTTGTGAACATAAAAACCAGTGCCAGAAGAAAAAGTATAAAACTTTGGTTTTCCACTGAGAAATTCTAAATCGTGGAGATTTTTTAAACAAGAATATTCAGCAAAGCAACTGGCTTTTTCCCATGGCCAGTGACCCGGGGTATCAGCGCAGAAAAAATTAAATGTTTCTATACCATCGCAACCAAGGACCAATTTTCCTGCTGCATTTCCTCGCAGTATTTCAGGGCTGAAAGCTGAAAGGCGATATCCTCTTGCATCAGAAGCACCAATACGAACATTTGGCTGACCTTTCGGATAATATACCATCAGCCAGTTTGTTCCCAGTTCAATCACTCCGTAAACAGCAATATTTTCACCGAGTTCTTCTTTAATCCTATCGTATGGAATATCCCAGCCTGTCTGCCATGTATTTGTGGGACATACAAAGTCAATCAATCCCTGTCTTGCCATTGCTGGTATATCAATTCCAATCTGCTTCAATTGTTCAAATATTCCTGCATATCTTATACCCATATAAAAGGGCTTACCGATCTTTTCTGATTTTTTCCTGCACATCCTTTTTATTTCTGAATGCCACTGAGTAATAATGTCAACTTTTCCCTGTGATGCTGGGACCTCGCAACACAATGGCCAGCGTGTCCAGTCAAGTTCTATTCCTTCAAAATCATAGTTTTCTATACAATCCTGAATGAGGGCCTTCATATATTCACGAACCTCTTTTTTCTCATAATTCAAACCCTGCCATGACATACTGGGTGGATCTTCAGGATTTGAGGTTGTTCCTTTAAGACGCATGTTTTTGTCTTTGAATAACTTACAATTCATAAAATCAAACTCTGGCTTCAGGCTTGCGCCATGCATATCATTCATTCTTATTGAAACCCACGGTGAAATCTTATTTTTTCTGCATGCTTTTGTTGATTCACTCAACCAGTCAATCCCATCCTCAGCAAGGTCCAGGTATCTGTCCATAAGAATCACCATTTCATTAAGGTATTCGTCAACCTGTTCTTCACTCATCGGCTGACCTAAAAGATGTCCGAAGAAAAAGGTTTTATCTCCCCTTTTATAGCCATCAAGGTTTGTCTCAACAACCCTGCTCGGATACCAGGCAACCTGTGCATTGCTGTTGATAACAACAGTATCAACACCGCTCTCAGCAAGAACATTTATACAGTGATGGATATGTTTTGCACTGAATTTCCTGCCTTCCGGATAATACCACAGGCTTTTTTTGTTATACTTGTAAAAAAAACCATTGCAGTCAATATTAAATAGATTTCTATTCTTAAGCCTCATATTAGCCTCCTATCTTTTTTCGTATTTTTTGACTGCCTCAAAATAATACATTGCATTATCTATCGGAACATTGGCAGGTATATGATTTCCAACAGCCATCACAAATCCTGGACATTTTTTCGCAGTATTCATACAGCGAATTACCTCTTTTTCAATATCCTGTTTTGTCCCATAGGTCAGTATCCTGCAATCAGCATTTCCAACAATAATATGGGTTGCACCATATCTCTTTACAATATATTCAAGGTCAGTCAAAGGCTCAAAAATAAATCCATCCGCGCCTGCTTCTGCAATATCATCCACAAATTGTGTGAAATTTCCATCAGAGCAAAAAAGAACCTTTATCCCTTTTTCTTTAAGAACATTCCACAGTTTTTTGTACCTTGGAAATATAAATTTTCTGTACCAGTCAGGATGAAAGATCGCACCACTTGACCAGACCATATCATCATGGCAGATGAAAGCAACTGGTTTTGCCTTCGCCCATGCCTTAAAATTTGCAAGAGAAAGATTGAAAAAACCTTCAAGAACATAATCACCAAATCTTGCAGAATCTGTTCCAACTGCCTCAAGAAACATATCCCAGCCAAAACTTGCAATGCAGCCTGAAACAAGTGTTTTGTAATAACCAGCAGTTATCAAAACATTCGGGTATATTTTTTGAGAATCTTCAAGTGATTTTTTAAAAAAAAGAGACCTTTCATCAATTTCTGGTATTCCATATTCTTCAGCAGCATCAAAATTCAAAACCTCATCCACTGACCTGAATGGACAGGGTTTTGGTTTTCTGTAATCAACGCCACCTTCAGCGTAAACAGCATGACCCATATCAGTTGTCCTTCCAAGAGATTCCCAGCCAGCAGGACCATCATTTGTTGACCATAAAAAGTCATAACCAACCCAATCAAGGAACTTTTTGAAAGCCTGTTGAGGATCATATGAAGGTCCGGAAACAAGCCTGGCAACATGTTCTATCAAAAGTGGATGATCACAGTATTCTGTCCTTCCAACCCTTTCCGTAAATTCAAGGTTAAGTATTTTCTTAAAAACTTCTATTGACATTTACCTCCTTTTTTGTTCCTCAAACTCTGAATATGCTGTCTTCTTATTTTCAAACTCGGCTCCAGACAGGAATTTTTTATCTTTTCGATAATTTCTTCCATTTTTTGTGTATCAAAGACTTTTTCTGTTTTTGAAAGGATATATTTGGCGCATGATCTGATGCTTGTGAAAACATTTTCAGGTCTTTGTGTTTTGAATTCACCATCACCCGTAAAGACCACCAGTGAATGGATAAACCTTTTTTCCAACCCGAGTAAAACCCTCAGGGTTTCAGTGTGCTTGTAATTCTGGTGAAGTGGATTTTGAAACCGCTGTGAATTGTTGTAAATCTTCTGAGTCCAAAATTTATCTTTTTCAGTACCGAATATCCATCCATTCATGTTTTTCGTTTCTATAACAAAAATTCCATATGGAGAAACAATTACATGATCTATCTGAGTGGTTCCGTCAGGAGTCCTGAGAATAACATCATTTATAAAGTGATACTCGTCAGAGCGTAAAAATTTTGGAAGAAATATTTTCACTCCACTCTCACCCATTTTCCCCTTAAAATGGGCGGATCGAAGAAATTTTGCAATAAACAGCATAATCAGGGTAAGAGAAACATAGAAAATAATAATCCGGGTCATGACAATTCCGCTTTTGCGTTCAAAATTACTTTACTTCAAAACTTGCTTTAGGTCCTTCTGCACTGTTCGGTCCAACCATCACCTCAAAAACACCCGGTTCAAGAACAGGTTTCAGGTTTTCATCAAGATACGACAAATCTTCCTCAGTGAGGATAAATTCAACTTTTTTCTTTTCTCCTGGCCTCAGGCTGATTTTTTTGAATCTTTTCAGTTCCTTCACAGGCCGTATGATTTTTGAAACCATGTCATGAAGATAAAGCTGGACAACTTCTTCACCCTGATACTGACCTGTATTTTCTATCTCAACGCTTATATTGATTTCTCCTTTTCTCGAAATTTTTTCAGGCACCACAAGGTTTTTATATTCAAATTCTGTGTAACCCAAACCATAACCAAAAGGAAACATCGGCTGGCTTCCTCTGACCTCAACATAGTCATATTTTCTGAGGCAGGGCAGGTGATTATAGTAGAGTGGAAGCTGCCCTGTAAATTTTGGAAAAGTGATTGGCAGTTTACCGGCAGGATTGCAGTTGCCGAATATTATATTTGCGATTGCATTACCACCCTCTTCGCCTGGATACCATGCTTCAATTATTGCATCAACATGGTTAAACCAGTGCTGCATGGTGATAGCACTTCCATTGATTAACACAACAATTACAGGTGTGCCTGTTTCTGCAACCGCAAGTATTAAATCCTCCTGAACTCCTGGCAGATCAAGGTTGCATCTATCCCTGTTTTCACCTTCAGTCTCTGAAGAATTTCCCATCACAAGAATTGCAACATCAGATTTTGCTGCTATTGAAACTGCCCTGCTGAATCCTTCTTTAGTAAGAGAATTAACCCTGCATCCTTCTGCAAAATAGACCTTTGTTCTTTTAGAAACCCTGTTTCTTATGCCTTCCAGAGCCGTTACCACCTTTATTCCAAAAGTACTGTAGCCGCCCAGCCGAACCTGGTCAGCATTTGGTCCTATCACAGCCACTGAACCAATCTCTTTATTCAATGGCAGAACTCCATTGTTTTTAAGAAGGACCATACATTTTTCTGCTGCTTCAAGGGCAAATTTTCTGTGCTGGTCGCAATCACAGATTTTTGCTGCCTCTTCTGGATCTGCATATGGATTATCAAAAAGTCCCAGCCATATTTTTCCATTTAAAATCCTTTCAACAGCCTTATCAACAGTTGATTCTGAGATTTTTCCCTCCTTTAAAAGCCGGGCAATATGTGAAAAACATGGAGAAGAGGGTATCTCAATATCAAGGCCTGCTTCAAGGGCAAGTCTTCCTGCATCAGCAATTGACTCAGCGATCTTATGGCTTCCATAAAGCCCATAAACAGAACCATAATCAGAAACAACAAAACCATTAAATCCCCATTCTTTTCTTAAAATTTCTGTAAGAAGCCATCTATTTGATGAGGAAGGAATGCCATTTATTGAGTTGTAGGCAGCCATCAAAGACCATGCTTTTGCCTGCTGAATACTTGCCTTAAATGCGGGGAAAAATACCTCCCTCAAAATTCTCTCAGAAAAAAATGTGGCACTGCTATCCCTTCCGCCATTTCCCGCAAAATCAGCAGCAAAATGTTTTGGTGTGGCTATTACCTTTTCACTCTGCAATCCTTTTATAAATGCAACAGCCATAAAAGAAGTAAGGTAAGGATCCTCACCATATGTTTCTTCAACCCTTCCATGCCTTGCATCCCTTGCAATGTTTATTGTCGGCGATAAAGCCTGATGAATACCCCTTGCTCTTGTTTCTTTACCAATAATTTTCGCAATTTTTTCAACCATATCTGGATCCCAGCTGCTTGCAAGGGCTATGGACTGAGGAAAAGATGTTGAACCTTTTGCCATGCATCCATGAAGACATTCATCATGAATAATAACAGGAATTTTCGGTCCGGTTCCTGTTGCGATTTTCTGTATTTCATTTGCAATCTCTGTGCCTTTCCCTGGATCAAATGGTCTTAAAACAGGACTTATATGCCCGGCACCATTTTTCAAAACTTCTGATGCTTTTGACCGGGAAAAATAATCCTTGTCAAGAAGCGAGTTTCTTTCCACACAACATAACTGAGCAACCTTTTTTTCAAGATTCATGTTTTTCAAAATTTTTTTTGCTCTCTCATCCATCTGAACCTCCTTTTTGGTTGACGTGTTATAATAGTATATGGTAGCAGGACAGTCAATGCAATGGAAAACTTTAAGCAAAACTCTTTCTGCCGGAACAACAAAAGCGGAAATTCGCTCCATAATCATTCCTGATGAACTTGGCAATCTGAAAAGACACAGGGTATCTACATGCTGGGATCCTGTAAAGCCCAAATTTTCAAAAAGTCCGGCAATTGGAAGGCTCATCAAAGACAAAGAAGGAAAAATCGGAGTTATGGTTACTGGAAAAAATGGAGCAAACATTAAAATAGGTGGTATGAATAGTTGTGTACCATATATTCTTGTTGCGATAAACAGTATTTCTAAAAAACCAAGAAACTTGCTTCTTAAAGAGATCAGCATTGAACTGCACTCTGAAGGAAATTTAATTTTTGGAAAAGAAGAATGAACCGTCATTGAATTGTCTGCATCTAAACGAAAAAGAAGGAAATATGGAAGAGAAAAAAGAGTATAAGTGCAAGAATGATATTCTCTGTGGAGTAAACAGGCCAAAAGATCCTGCAAATATGACTGATTTTGAAAAAAAGCATGTTCCAGTGATAACAGCTCCTGATAAAGTAAAAAGGGATGAGGAGTTTGATGTGACAGTTGAGGTGGGTAAGCTTTATCCGCATCCGAATGAAGCGGGTCATTTTATTTCCTGGGTTGAACTTTACAGCGGTGATACTTTTCTTGCAAGAGCATATTTCCAGCCGGTCAGTTCCTCACCAAAAGTTACCTTCAGGGTTAAACTATCTCATTCACACGGTCATCTGAAAGCATGGGAAATGTGCAATCTTCACGGTCTCTGGCAGGCAGAGAAACCAATAGAGATTGCAGAATAAAAAAGGCGGTAATTTATGGCGGATGTGAAAATTCTGATTTTATATTACAGCATGTATGGAAATGTGTATAGGATGGCAGAAGAAGTAGTTACAGGTATAAAAGAGGTAAATGGTGCGCAGCCACTTTTGAGAAAAGTGCCTGAACTGCTTCCCGAACAGGTCATCAAAGAAAACAAAGAGATTCAGATTGCTATTGAATGGCAGAAAGACGTGGCTGTTGCAACGCTTGATGATCTTAGAAATTGCAATGGTCTTGTTCTTGGCACTCCAACAAGATTCGGAAATATGTGCAGCCAGATGAGAAATTTTTTTGATAAAACAGGACCGCTGTGGCTTGAAGGCGCTCTGATTGGAAAACCAGCTGGAATATTTACATCCTCTGTATCATTGCACGGAGGACAGGAATCAACCTGTATTGCAAGTATGTTAACCCTGCTGCACCATGGTATGATTATTGTGGGTATTCCTTCAAGCACACCTCAGCTGATGAAAACAGTAACAGGTGGAACTCCTTATGGAGCAAGCCATGTCGTGGGATTGCAAAAAAATTTCACAGAGTTATCTGAAGAAGAAAAGTATCTATGCAGGTTTCTTGGCAAAAGGGTTGCTGAAACAGCAATTAAGCTGAAAAAGTGAAAAGGAGAGGTTTTATGAAAAAGATGACGCAGGCAAATTTAAAGGCAGCATTTGCGGGTGAAAGCCAGGCTCATATGAAATATCTGATTTTTGCGCAAAAGGCAGAAGAAGAAGGAAAACCAAATATAGCCAGATTATTCAGGGCTATTTCCCTTGCTGAACAGGTTCATGCAACAAATCATCTCAAGGCTCTGGGGGAATTATCGGAAACCATTGACAACCTTGATGTCGCTATTGACGGTGAGACATACGAGGTTGAGGAAATGTATCCCGCTTTTGATGCGGTGGCAAAGCTTCAGGATGAAAAAACAGCCCAGAAAAGTATTGGTTATGCCGTCTCTGCAGAAAAGGTTCATGCAGGACTTTATACGAAGGCGAAGCAGGCTCTGCAATCAGGAAAAGACCTTGAAATAGGAAAAATTGCAATCTGTCAGATATGTGGATGGACCGTTGAAGGAGAAGTTCCGGAAAGATGTCCGTTATGCAATGCAGGTAAAGAACAGTTTAAAATATTTTAATCAATCAGGGGAGGTGATAAATAATGTGCGGATGCTGCTGCGGTAGACAGAAACAGAAGAAAGAATATGAATGCGCTGTTGCACCTGAAAAGTGTTCTACAAAAATAGTTGATGAGAATCAACCGGTTCCGGTTTGTTGTGGCAAACCGATGAAGCCGAAAAAATGAGATAAAACCGGGGAAGGGTGAATATCACCCTTCCCCTCTTTCATTACCAGATAATGAATACTCCGGCTTTTAAGGACAGGCAATACAGTTTCAGGTTAAACGGAAAACAATACAGTTTTGTCGTCAGGAAACCTGAAAATACAAGCAGCAGACCTGCTCTGTTGTTAGCCATTACAACAGACTGGAAAACATCATTAAACCACACCACCTACAATACAATTCCCAACATTTTCCTTTCTGCCGGTTATAATGTTGCAAGTTTTGATCTTCCAAATCATGGAGAACTTATCAACCGATACGGAGAAGGACTTGTGGGATGGGCTAACGCTATATCTGATGGAGTCAATGTAATTGAAACAATAAGAAAAATCGGATCCAGAATAATTGATATTGCGATAAAGGAAAATCTTGCGTGGCAACAAACAGTTGCGCTTATGGGAGTTTCAAGAGGGGGTTTTTCTGCAATGCATATAATGGCTCATGACAGTCGTGTTTATGCAGCCGCCGTTTGCGCACCTGTAACTGATCTGAGAGTATTGAAAGAATTTAATAGACTGAAAGAAAACAAAATTGTACTTTCAGCAAATGCAGAAAATCTTGTTCCAGCACTTGCAGATAGATTTTTGTGCATTTCAATCGGGGAAAAAGACCCGAGGATAGATGAAAAAGCATGTTACAGATTCCACGCAATGCTATCCGCTGCTTCAAAAAAATTTCAACCAGAGTTATTTGTGCTTCAGGGCGAAACCCATGGAACAAGCGCTTTAACTGAGGCAAGCTATATTGCTGGTGCTTCTTTTTTACTGGGAAAGATCGCCCTGAGGATAAAAGAAAGAGTCAATAAGGACTGATTTTTAGATAAGGGTCTTCCCTGAGAAGGTATCCTTTGATGTAATCATCAACTGCATTTTCAAGGGTAAAAAGTTGTTCTGTATATCCTGCGCTTCGTATTTTTGAAATAACAGCCTGAGTGAAATACTGGTAAGAATTTTTTATCGCATCCGGCATCTCAATATATTTTATGTTTTCGTTTTTTGAAAGTGCTTTGAAGATACATCTGATAACATCGTTAAAACTTCTCGCCACACCTGTTCCGATATTAAAAATTCCATTGACCGAAGGATTGAGATAAACAAAAATTGTCATCTTCACCGCATCCTTGATATAGATAAAATCCCTTTTTTGCTCACCATCACCACAGTCGGGTCTGTATGATTTGAATAGTGTTGCGATGCCGGTCTGCTGAATCTCAATGAACTTTTTGTGTATAACGCTTCTCATCTCACCCTTATGGTATTCATTCGGCCCAAAGACATTGAAAAATTTAAGCCCAGCGATACTGGAGAAAAATTTTTCCCTGTATGCCCAGAGATCAAAAAGATGTTTTGAATAGCCGTACATATTCAATGGTTTCAGATTAACAAGCTTTTCTTCCTCATCCGAGAAATCAGGGCCATCGCCATATGTGGCTGCAGAGGAAGCATATACAAACCTGCATTTGTTCTTTATTGCCCATGAGGCAAGCCTTTTTGTGTAGCGGTAATTATTTTCAAGTAAAAAGGCTGTATTTTTTTCTGTTGTATCAGAACATGCGCCCATGTGAAGTATTCCGTATACGCTATCTTTGAATTTATTCTGTTCGAGGTTCTGGATGAAGGTATCCCTGTCAATGATATCAAGAAATCTCAGGTTAACAAGATTTTTCCATGAATCCTGACCGTTGAAAGAATCCACGATTATAATATTTTCAATCCCCTGTTCATTCAATTTCCAGACGAGCGCACTTCCAATAAAACCCATTCCACCGGTTATAATGTGTATCTTTCCCATGGTTAACTCTTCAAGTGTCTTATTATATAACTTAAAATCAATTTCCTGCTGTAAATGCAGGAAACATCAGTATTTTTTGCCTTAATCCCAGAAAGAAAAATTTCTGGTTTTTTTCTTTTCCAGATGATTTCAATGTCATCAAAATATGTCTTTTTCTGGATATCTGAAGGAAGGGTTTTCCAGAAAGCTTCTTTTAATGAAAACCCGATTGAATAATAGAGTTCCCTGTTTTCAGGAAAATTTTTGATTTCACGCTTGGTAAAAATCTTTTTCACAAATCTTTCACCATAATCAGTGATTGCTTTCCTGATCCTTGCCCTTTCAAGAATATCGATACCCGCCACAACCTGACAATCATCTGCTGAAGATGATACCCTGTGATTTCTGGTATTTCCCTTTTTTATCCGCATATGATTTCTCACATATACCTGCAGCTTTCAAAAACACAACCTGACAAATTCCCTCGCCTGAATAAACCCTGTTTGGAACAGGTGCAAAATTGGCAATCATAACGGTTATATGACCTTCCCATTCAGGTTCAAGTGGAGTCACATAAACAACTATTCCTGAACGCGCATAACTTGATTTTCCAAAACAGATACCGAGACAATTTCTTGGAATTCTGAAATATTCCACACTTCTCGAAAGCACAAAACCACCCGGAGGTATTTCACAAATTTTTCCGACAAAATTCTTAAAGGAGTCAGGGTCAGGATTTTTTGGATCAACCGGCTTTTTACCTGTAAAGATTTTGAATTCATCAGCGAGCATGAAATCATAACCGTATGAAGAAACGCCATAACTCATAACTCCCTTTTTCACACTTGATTCAAAAAATGGCTCAATCAGTCCTTTTCTGGCGTTTCTTTTTATCCACCTATCAGAAAAAACCATGGTTATTTTATATCCACAAGAATACCACGATGAAAATAAAGAACGCGGGTATTATAATTTTTTCTGTAAGCCCAGGAATGATAAAGTCTACAATTTATCAATAATTCGTGCTCAATCTCAGGAGGTCCCCAGCTTTCCATAACCTCTTCCATTGTCATACCATGGATAACCCTGTGTTCCTTTATTGCCCTTGCCACAGCAGCCTTATTGGCCGGATAATCGGTTATCATTTTTCTGCCTTCTCGAGCTACCCTGTAAGAAGGTAAAACTGCACAACCTGAAAAAATAAAAGCCATCAAAATTCCAAAAATTACACCTTTTTTAATCATGGGCATCCCTTTTTCTTAATAAATCTATTTTATCAGATTTTTCAGAAAATTCTCATTTTATCTCAATACGAGCCAGGAAAAGAAAGCGGCTCCAAAACCATTATCTATGTTAACAACTGCAATTGGACTGCAGCTATTCAGCATTGTAAGCAAAGGTGTTATTCCTTTCAGATTTGTTCCATATCCGACAGATGCGGGTACGCCTATGACAGGCTTACCGGTAATTCCAGCCACAACCCCTGGAAGAGCTCCTTCCATCCCTGCAACAACGATAAGTATCTTACATTTATTAATCTTTCTCAGGTGCGGGATGATTCTGTGGATCCCGCTTACTCCAACATCGTAGATTCTTTCCACACCTTTTCCAATAATTTCAAGGGTGATGGCTGCTTCCTCTGCTATATAATGATCGGCTGTGCCCGCACAGATCACAGCCACCTCTTTTTTCTTCTGTTTAACCGGTTTTCCTTTCGCCAGTATTCTTGCTTCCGGATAGTAGATAAATTCAGGGTGATCTTTCAATATCTCTTCAGCATACTCACCTGAAACTCTTGTGGCAATAAATTTTGAATATTTTTCATTGAGCTGAGAAATAATAGCTTTCAGATGTTCCAATTTTTTCCCTTCTCCATAAACAACCTCTGGAAATCCAAGCCTCAGGGCTCTGTGATGGTCAATCTTTGAATGAAAAAGGTCATTAAAAGGAAGGTTTTTTAGTTCCTCAAGGACATTACAAAGATCAAGTTTTCCCTTTTTGTATTTTTTAAGAATTTCCTCAAGCTTTTTCCTTTCCATAGAAAAATATTTTACAACAGCAAACAAAAATCGTAAATTATGTTATAATTTTTTAAGGGGTGAACCATGGAAAAAAGAGATATTGTTAAGAAAACACTGGAACATTACCGGTGCTCGGTAGTACCGTATAATATCGGATTTACATCCAGGGTTAAGCAGCAGATGGTCCAGTATTACAATGATCCTGATTTTGAAAAAAAATTAGGAAACTATCTTTATTTTGTTGAGTGGACAAGAGATGGATTATGGAAAGAAGTGGAACCATATGTCTGGGAGGATCATTTCGGGGTGAGATGGTATAGAAAGTTTCACGATGACGTCGGAACTGTTTGTAATCGTGTGCTATCTGAGGAAAACACAGACGAGTATGAATTCCCTGATCCTGATTCTGTTTTTGATGAACATAAAGCTGTTGAATCCATAGCACAGAACATTGATAAATGTTTCTGTATTGGAAACCTTGGTTTCAGTCTGTTTGAAAGGGCATGGACAATGACAGGCATGGAAAATTTGCTTGTGGCAATGGTTAACAACAAGAAATTTGTGGATGGACTTTTTGATAAAATCTGTCAGTATAATATGAAAATTCTTGAAAAACTGTGCGGTCTTCCCGTGGATGGTATTTTGATTGGAGATGACTGGGGACAGCAGACAGGTCTGATTATGGGTCCACATTTGTGGCACCGATTCATTGAACCAAGAATCAAACAAATGTACAGCTTTGTTAAATCAAAGGGGAAATATGTTTTCATACATTCCTGTGGAAAGGTTGACGAACTTTTCAATTCTCTCATTGAAGCAGGGCTTGATGTATTCAACCCTTTTCAACCAGAAGTGATTGATGTTTTCCAGGCTAAAAGAGATTTTGGAAGCAGGCTCTCTTTTTACGGTGGTATCAGTACCCAGAAAATACTTCCATATGGCACTGTTCAGGAAACAAAAGATCATGTAAAACGGCTTCTCGATGAAATAGGTAAAGATGGCGGTTATATTGCTGCTCCAGCGCACTCAATTCCCTATGGAGCAAAAGTGGAAAATATCGCCGCTATGATAGAAACACTCAAGAACCAATGAAAATAAATGGAAAGCAGAGAAGCATTGCGGTTTTGAACCATCAGGATTTCGACAGATACCCGATGTTTGATATCCTGGCAAATGATGCCGCAATTGAATACTATGCCGGAAGAAAATTGACCGTTGAAAATGGAAAAGAGGTTGTGCATGCCGCACTTGAAAACATGGTCGATGCAACAAGGTGGATCATTTTGTATCCGCAAAAAGAAGAAAAAATCGTGGCGGAGGATGGTACAATCATAGAACAGAAGAGGTGGACTGCCTGGTATCACAGAAGATTCACTCTAACCATTGATGATGTTGTCAAAAATGTAAAAAGTGACATAGATTTTTTTTCTGAACCAGAAAATGTAAAAAAGGAAGCAGAAGCACTTGATGGACGTATTGAAGAAATTGCCCGGCTCAGAAATGAATTCAAAAACGTTTTTATTTTTGGTAATTATTTGATCAAAACAGGCTTACAGCTGTATGCAGGAATTGGACTTGAACTTTTCTCTTATTTTATCAATGATTACCCTGATCTTTTTGATACGTATATGAAAAAAGGAACAGCATTCAAAGTGCAGGTTATAAACACGGCAAAAAAAATTTCCCGGTTTCCTGCAATTTTTGACTGCGAGGATATCGCTTCAAAAAATGGTCCTTTATTTTCTCCAATCATCATGAAAAAATATTTTTACCCTCATCTGGAAATGCTGGTGGATGCTTACCATAAAAAGGGAGTTAAATTCATTTTTCACACAGATGGAAATGTGATGCCGGTTCTTGATGAACTTGTTGCGACAGGAATTGATGGATTGAACCCTCTTGAGGTTATCGCAGGAATGAACCTGAAGGAAATCAGAAAGAAACACAGCCGTTTAATAATGATTGGAGGAATTGATTGCAGTCAGTTACTTCCATTTGGCACACCCGAGCAGGTAAAAATGGCAGTGAAAAAAGCTATCGAGGATGCCGGACCCTGGTATTTCCCGGGTTCATCAACAGAACTTCATAACAATATCCCGCTGGACAATATCAGGATAATGGTGGATACTATAAGAGAAACAAGACCATAAACCTTACATGTAATAAACCCGTCGTATAATGTTATGTATAAAAAAATTCTATCTTTTGCAATGACGGTCTTTTTTCTCAGCGGCTGCAGCGTCTCCTATTATGAAAGGAGCGCGGATAAAGAGGTTTCCGCAATCCTGAAAGAAAAAAAGCAGCCAGCAGAAAAAGGTAAGATAATAATTGTTCCACAGGATAACACCGAACAGGAAACAATATTTCTTTCTCTTAAGGATGCCCTGATTCTGGCAGCGAAGAATAATCGCGAATATAAGAGCGCAAAAGAGGATGTTTATTTAGCAGCCCTGTCCCTCACATACCAGCGTTATCTCTATGGCATCCAGCGCGATGCTTCGGGTTCAATAAAATGGAATTCTTCTGACGGTAATGAAAAAGTATCGGGAAATTTGAATCTATCTCTTGTAAAATGGCTTGCGCAGGGAGCAAAAATCACCTTTGATATTGGCGGTTATCTTACAAAATATCTAACAGGAACAAAACAGAACACATATGAGAATGCACTGAGTTTAAATATACTGCAACCTCTTTTTCAGGGTGCTGGAAGGCTTGTTGCACAGGAAAACCTTGTTCAGGCAGAAAGAAATGTGGTTTATCAGATAAGGTCATTTTTAAGATATCAGAGAAATTTCTCTGTGCAGGTTGCGGAAAAATATTTCAAAATTATTCTTGCGAAAAACAATCTTGATAATTACTGGAAAAACTATCAATTCCTGAAGGACACAAGAGAAAGAATAGAAATGCTCGCAACAGCCGGCAGACTTTCTCCTTTGCAGGCTGACCAGGCGCGGCAGAATGAGTACAGGGCTTACCAGCAGTGGATACAGGCAGGTAATGACTATAAACAGCAGGAGGATGAATTTAAGATATTTCTGGGACTATCTCCTGAAAATAAAATTATCCTTGATAGTAAAGGGCTGGAAAATTTTATTGAAAAGGGGTTAACGCATCTGGAGGTTGATGAAAAAAAAGCAATGGAATATGCTCTGTCAAACAGACTTGACCTTATGACATATTCGGACTATGTGTATGATGCGGAAAGAAATCTTGCGATTGCAAAAAGTTATCTCAAATCAAAAATTGATTTCAGTGCAACTATATCCTCGTCAACAGAAGAAAAATCCAATTTTGATATTGATTTCAAACAACCCTCATATTCAGCTGGTATTGATTTTGATTTACCGACAGGCAGAATCTCAGTAAGAAACCGGTATAAACAGGCATTGATAAACCTTGATAGAAAAAACAGGGATTTTACCCTGAAAAAGGAAAACATAAAACTTGAAATATTCAATTCCATCAGGTCGCTTGAAGAATCCTATCAAAGTTATATTGTTCAAAAAAACAGTCTGGAACTGGCAACAAGAAGGGTTGAAAGCACTGATCTGATGCTTCAGGCAGGAAGGGCAACAACAAGGGATTTACTTGAAGCGCAGGAGTCTTATTTACAGGCAAAAAATTCACTGTCTTCTGCGATTGTAAATTATCTTGTTTCATACCTTGTTTTCCTGAGAAATACAGAGCAACTTCAGCTGGATGACAGTGGTGTATGGAAAGGAGACCTTTATGAAAAGATTATTGGCGAAAGTTCCTAAGATATTCAAAAACAGGATATTTATTCTGCTTATTGTTCTGATCATATCAGGGATTATGTTCAATTCCCACCAGCAGGAAAAAAAGAAATTAAAACAGTTCATATTAACTCAGGTTAAGAAAAAGGACCTTGTGATCTCAGTAATAGAAGGTGGAAATCTCAAGGCGCTGAAATCTCAAAAAATAGTCAATGAGGTCCCTGGATCAAGAAATATTCTTGAGGTTATACCTGAAGGAACACAGATTACAGAAGAAGATGTAAAAAATGGCAGGATACTTCTAAAACTTGATTCAAAAGACATAGAAAATGATCTTGACCAACAAAAGGTAAACCTTGAAACAAGTTATGCTTCTTTTAAAGAAGCAGAGGAAAATCTTGAAATCCAGAAAAAACAGAATGAAAGCGACATCAATCAGGCTCAGCTAAAAGTTAAATTTGCAAAAATGGATATTGAAAAATACCTCGGTGACCAGATCGCTGAAAAGATCCTTGCATCAAAAAGTGGTTCAATAAATTATGCAGAGATTCTTAAAAATCCAGCACTCGGAGGGGACGCGCTGAACAAAAAACGGCAGTACGAAAACAAGATAGATCTTGCAAAAGAAGAACTCACAAGATCCCAGGATACTGTTGACTGGAGCACAAAACTTGCTGAGAAAGGATATGTGACAAAGAGTGAACTTGAAGCGGATAAACTGGCCTTTCAGCAAAAAAACGTTTCTCTTGAACAGGCAAAGCTTGATTACCAGCTTTTTATGGCTTATGACTTTCCCAGACAGATAGAACAATTACTCTCCAACTATCGTGAGGCGGTTGCTGAACTTAACAGAGTCAAATCAAAATGTCAGTCAAGGATTATTCAGGCAGAAGCAAATGTCAAAAGCAGAAGAGCAACCTACAACCTGACAAAAATAAGGCTTGAAACAACATTAAGAAACCTTGAAAAATGCACAATAAGAGCGACCCAGCCGGGTTTTGTTGTATATGGAACAACAGGAAGAATGTTTGTTGAATCACCCATTCAGCCAGGAACCACGGTAAGGCAATATCAGGAACTGCTGAGCCTTCCTGATTTTTCAACAATGGGTGTTGAAATAAAGATCCATGAGTCAAACGTGGAAAAGGTAAAACAGGGGCTTCCTGCCACAATAAAGGTTGACGCCTTTCCCAATCAAATATTTACAGGAAAAGTTCAAAGCGTTGCTCTGATGCCTGATCCCACTTTAAAATGGCTCAATCCAGACCTGAATGTTTATGTATGCCAGATTTCTTTTGACAAAAGCTATGATTATCTCAGACCGGGTATGAGCGCTCAGGTTGAAATCACTGTCAAAATTTTAAAGGATGTACTTGTTATTCCTATCGTTGCTGTTAATTTCAAAGAGGGAAAGGCTTATGTAAATGTTCTCAGAGGCAGAAGTATTGAAGCAAGACAGATTCAAATTGGAGAAAGCAATGAGAATGAAGTTGAAGTAAAGCAGGGGCTAAAGGAAGGTGAAACTGTTGTGATCTCTGCTTTAGCCGCCACTGAAACAAAAAAACAGAAAGAAACAGAAACAAAGGTTGAAGAAACAAAGAAACCTTCATCAGAAGGTATTCCGCAGAGCACAAAAAGCGAAATTCAGCCAGGAACAGAACCAAAAGCACAGGAAACAGAAAGACCGGTAAGGATTGAAAGGTCTCAGCCATCATCCGATCAACAATCTGAACCGGTCAGAACCCGAAGAAGACCAAGAACCACAACAAATGAACCAGAATAACGACCTGTTAAGATTTGATAATGTCACAAAGGTCTATCACCTGGGCGGTGTGGATATACCTGTATTAAGGGGTGTCAGCTGCGAAATAAAAAAAGGTGAACATGTTTCCATAATGGGACCTTCTGGAAGCGGCAAAACCACGATGCTCAATATCATTGGCTGTCTTGACAGGGTATCTTCCGGTAAATATTTTCTTGAAGGAATGGATATTTCAACCCTTGAGGATGATGCATTGAGTGAAATCAGAAGTAGAAAAATAGGATTTATTTTCCAGTCGTACAATCTTATTCCGCAATTGACCGTACTTGAGAATATTGAAATGCCGCTTTTTTATCAGCAGGTTGAAGAAGAAAAAACAAGAGAAAAGGCGATCAATCTGGCGAGAGCAGTCGGACTCCAGGATAGATTAAAACACAAACCAACAGAGCTCTCAGGCGGACAGCAGCAAAGGGTCGCAATAGCAAGGGCTCTTATGAATGATCCTGTATTGATTCTTGCAGATGAACCAACAGGCAATCTTGACAGTGTTTCAGGAAAGGAAATAATGAAATTGTTATGTGAACTGAACGAAAAAGGTACAACATTAATTATAGTAACCCATGATGCTGGTGTTGCGAAGTACTCAAAAAAAATTTTGAAAATGCTTGACGGGAAAATAGCAGATGAAAATTAGCATCGCTCATCTTATCAGAATCATAAGACATGGATGGAAGAACATCTGGCTATATAAACTTCGTTCACTTCTGACGGTTCTCGGGATTGTGTTTGGAGTCGCATCTGTCATTGCAATGCTTGCCATAGGAGAGGGTGCAAGCTACGAGGCAAGAAAAATGATAGAATCTCTTGGAAGCAACAACATCATTATTAAAAGCATCAAGGTACCATCGGATTCAAAAACTCAGCAGGCAGGTTTACTCGGTGTTTATGGGCTAACAGAAAGGGATTTAAGAAAGATTGAAACAATTCCGTCTGTGGTAAGAATAATCCCTGCGTTGGAAATGGAAGATAGTGTCTGGTATTATGAAAAAAACTTTTCTGCCAGGATTATTGGAACCCTTCCAGAATACAGGGAAGCATTGAATCTGTCCATAAAAACCGGCAGATTCTTTGACACTGCAGACTTACAGAACAGTTTACCTGTTGCTGTTATAGGTTCTACGGTGAGAAGTTCTCTTTTCCCAGCAGAAGATCCGATTGGCAAAACAATCAAGGTAAGAAGCAATTATTTTAAAATAATAGGCATAGCAGGAGAGAAAGTTTTTGCCGGTGCCTCTGAAAGTTTTGTCGCAGAGGACATGAATATAGCCGTCTATGTTCCGATATCAACAGCAAAAGATTTTTTCGGAGAGTACGAAGTAAAAAGCACGACGGGTGGAATAAGATCATGGGAAAGAAACTGGGTACAGTATCATAGATTTGTTGTCCGGGTTTCAGAGACCGAAAAGATACTGATGACATCGTCTCTCATAAGCGATATACTGAATCAGACGCATAAGAAACAGGATTACCAGATTATTGTTCCGCTTGAACTTTTGAGACAGGCAGAAAGAACCAAACGGATATTCAATATAGTTCTGGGTTCAATTGCTGCAATAAGCCTGATTGTTGGTGGAATTGGAATTATGAACATCATGCTGGCTATTGTTACAGAAAGAACAAGGGAAATAGGAATAAGAAGGGCTGTGGGTGCAAAGAAAAGGGATATCATCAATCAGTTTCTTACAGAATCCGTGATTCTTTCTGCCTCAGGCGGTTTTATAGGAATAATGCTCGGTATTTTTATTCCAAAAGCGGTTACAAAATTTGCAGGAATGGTGACACTCATAACTTGCTGGTCAATACTTCTGTCTTTTTCAATTTCTGTTGTTGTTGGTATAGGATTTGGGTTATATCCGGCAAAAAAAGCCGCAGGTCTTGACCCAATTCAGGCTTTGAGATACGAATGAATGTTTGAAAAAAAATCTTTGAGAATCATAAAGCACCTGTTGATGTAAAAGCCACAGTACAGTGTTCAACGCCTTTAATTGAACGGATACTATTGGCAAGTGTTTCAACCCTGAAGGGTTTTCCTTTCACCACAGCTATTTCAAGACACTCGTCATGAGAAAGATGAACGTGCTGTGTCGAAATAACTATATCAGAAAAATCGTGCTGGATATCAATAATCTGGTCAACAATATTTCTCTTATGGTGATTGTATATGAAAACTATTGCTCCTGCAACCTGTTTTCCTATTCGCCATTTTCTTTCAATAATCTCTTTTCGCATAAGATCAGCAATTGCTTTTGATCTTGTGGAATACTTTTTCTTCCTGATCTGGTTATCGAATGTATCAAGCAGTTCTTTTTGCAGAGAAACCCCAAATCTTATAATATTATCTTTCGTCTGTGTCCTTTTTTGTTGCATAAAGAACCTCTGATATTGTGGTCATTCCCTGAAGAACCTTTTGAACGCCATCCTCCCTCAGAGTTTTCATTCCATATTTTCTTGCTATAGATGTTAAACTGGATGTTGATGGATCCCTCATTGTCATTCTTCGCAGTTGTTCATTCATAACCATAAGTTCATGCAAACCGGTTCTACCTCCATAACCTGTTCCTTTACAGAGATGGCATCCTTTTCCCCGGTAAAACCTGGTGTCTTTTCCGACAAGCTCTGCGCTCAATTCTTTCACCTCTTCTTCAAGCGGTTTATAAACCTCCTTGCAACCAGGACATATTGTTCTGACAAGCCTCTGGCTCAGAACACCAATCAGCGAAGATGCCAGAAGATACGATTCAACGCCCATATCAAGAAGTCTTATAACAGCGCCAGGGGCGGTATTAGTGTGGAGTGTGGCAAGAACCAGCTGGCCTGTCTGGGCAGCCCGAAACGCTATTGAAGCACTGTCCAGATCCCTTATTTCTCCAATCATAACAACATTCGGATCCTGTCTGAGGATTGAACGAAGAGCCACTGCAAAAGTCAAACCGGTTTTTGGGTTTATCTGTATCTGATCTATGTTTTTCAGGTGATATTCAACAGGGTCTTCAACCGTTATCACCTTTTTGTGAAGGTTATCAATCTCATTAAGGGATGAATACAGTGTTGTTGTTTTTCCGCTTCCGGTTGGACCTGTAACAAGAAGCATTCCATAAGGTTCATCAAGAAGCATCCTCCATCTGTGAAGGGTCTCAGGAAGAAAACCTAACTGTTCAAGACCTGTAATAATGTTCGCTCTGTCAAGAACTCTCAATGCAACCATTTCACCAAAGATCGTGGGAAAGGTTGAAACCCTCAGATCAACGCTCCTACCACTGATCCTTGCCTTAAAATAGCCATCCTGTGGCACCCTTTTTTCAGATATATCAAGGTTTGAAAGAACCTTTATATGAGAAACTATTGGAGGATAAAGCTCAAGTGGTGGCGGTGGGAATTCATACAGAATCCCATTTATTCTGTATCTCAGGCGCACGCCATCTTCTTCAATTTCAAGATGTATGTCTGTTGCCTTCAGTTCAACAGCCTGTTCAATCATAGAAATAAGTGTGTTTTCGGCTGTTGCCTCTTTATCCAGTTCCCTCAACTTCACAGGTTCGTAAAACTTTTCACCAGTCTGAGTAACAGGACTTATAACTTCCAGTCCAATCTGCGAAAAATATCTATCAAAACTTTTTCTCAAATCTGATTCCTTTACAAGACGGGTTTCCACATCAAGACCCGAGATCTTCTTCACCTGTTCAACTGTTTCATTATCAACAGGATCAACCATCCCACAGATAATTTTATTCTTTGTCCTGAATACAGGTATTGTCTGATATTTTCTGCAGGTAAATTCGGGCAGGGTTCGAAGGACATCTTTCTCAATCTGCATTTCTTCAAGATTTATCGGTGGAATATGAAAATTTTTAAGAACAAAATCATACCAGGACTCTGAATTCATCAGTCCAAACCTTATAAGGAGATATCCAAACGGAGAGCCTGTCCTCTGCTTTTCTTTGATAACAAGGTCAATCTGCTCCTGAGAAATCCCATGCAATTGTTCAAGCCTGGCTATGACAGGATTGTTTTCCATTATTTCAGCAATGGTTCAACAACTTTTTCAAGTTCTCCTTCTTTGAACATCCCGATTTTTTTGCCGCCGGGTACAAGATTTCCTTCCTTATCGATGATGAAAGTTGTGGGAACAAAAGGAATCGGACCATATGCTTTCTCAACTCTTCCATCATCCATTGCCACAAAATAGGTGATGTTATATTTTTTTACAAGTTCCCTGACATCATCAGGTTTGCTGTTCACTGCTATACCTATGATTATCAGCCCTTCGTCTCTGTATTTCTCATAAGTTTTTACAAAATCAGGTATTTCTGCTTTACAGGGCGGGCACCACGATGCCCAGAAATTCAGGACCACAACCTTTCCTTTCAGGGATGATAGTGAAATCTGTTTTCCCTGCAAATCCACTATACTGAAATCAGGCGCTTTCTTCGCTGATTGTGATAGAGCACAGCTGGTAAAAATACCAGTCACAACAATCACACAGAACAAAAAAACTTTTCTCAACATTTCTTCCTCCTTTTCAGATCCTCTGAAATTATAACATTAAAACACTTAAAAACTTATTTTTTACAATTTTTCTTTCTTTTGGGAAATAAATCTTTCAAATCACGACAATTCAAAATCATATTTTTCTCAAGCCACCCCCTCCTTGCCACGCCAATACCAAGTTTCATATATTCCATCATACGCACATTGTGGGCATCAGTGCCGATGGCTATATTTGCATTATTTTCTCTTGCCTTCAGCACATTCACATCATTCAGGTCAAGCCTGTCATAGTAGGCATTTATCTCAAGAGCAGTACCTGTTTGCGCTGCATACTTTATTACTGTGTCAATATCCAGATCGTATCCTTCTCTGCTTGAAATCAATCTTCCTGTTGGATGACCGATAATATCAAGATATGGATTTTCCATTGCTTTCAACATCCGTTCAGTAACATTTTTTTTAAATCCCTGGTGGATTGAACCAATAACAAAATCGAGCTCTGCCAGAATCTCATCAGGATAATCAAGCCTTCCATCTCCAAGGATATCAACCTCAGCACCCTTAAAAATGGTTATCTCAGGATACTTTTCTACAATCCTGTCTATTTCCCTGCTTCTTTCTCTTAATCTCTCCACTGTAAGCCCCCCGGCGAATTTACTTGTTCTGGAGTGGTCAGCAAGTCCTATAAACTTATATCCCATTTCAATGGCCTTATTCACAATCTCTTCA
This sequence comes from uncultured bacterium, assembly GCA_964532995.1. Taxonomy (GTDB): domain Bacteria; phylum Ratteibacteria; class UBA8468; order B48-G9; family DTJG01; genus DTJG01. Next base: position 10,517 of record CAZHJN010000019.1, on the reverse strand, counting down.
ACTGTGGACATACCATCTGAAAAACTGGTGTGGACGTGCATATCGCCATATATATCTTTTTCCTCCACAAGAACAGGAAGTTCTCCCTTCAAAGCAGCTTCAATTTCTCCCCTGTCTTCTCTTATTTCAGGAGGAATAAAAGGCATACCAAGAATTTGATAAATCTGTTGTTCTGTTTCTCCGGCAATTCTGATATCTCCTTTAAATATTCCATACTCATTGATTTTCAACCCCTTTTCCTTTGCAATCGCACGAAGTTTTATGTTGTGGTCTTTTGATCCCGTAAAATACTGAAGGGCAGCGCCGTATGAAACCGGCTCCACCACGCGAATATCAACCTGAAGAAGATTGTCCCTAACAATTATTGAAGCTCTTGTATCGCCCTCGGCTATCACAGAAAGTGTCCCAGGATACCTAATAAACCTTTCTATGACTTTGTTTCTGTCGTCAGCAGTACACAGTATATCTATATCTCCGATTGTTTCTTTCATTCTCCTGAGAGAACCACATGGAAAAATCTGCCTGCAGACTGATTTCATATAGTCCACAATAACAGAAACCACAGGCAACGCTACACCAAGCGAAATTCTCTGGTTTGCTCTTTTTGAAAGGTAAAGGTCAATACCTTTTTTTATATTTTCAAGTTTTTTTTCTCCCATTCCGGGCAGCATTAATAATTCTTCTTTTTCAAGCACCTTTCTCAAATCTTCAATCGTCTGTATATTGAATCTGTCGTGAATGAGTTTCAATGTTTTCGGTCCAAGATTTGGAATTTTCATCATTTCCACAAAATTTGATGGAATTTTTGAAAGAATCTGTCTGTACTTTGAAATAGAACCTGTTTTTAAATATTCTTCTATGTGGTCTGCTATGTTCTTTCCTATTCCCGGAATTTTTGACAGCTGATTTGTTTGATAAAGATGTTCTATATCTTCTGATGACTCACGAATTCTTCTTGCCGCTTTTCTGTAGGCGTTTATTTTGAAAATATTTTCTCCGATAAACTCAAGCACATCAGCAATCCCGTCAAAAAGGTCAGCAATTTCATGGTTTCTCATACCCTGCCCACCGGCATTATATACACAACATCGCCTTTCACTCCAAGAATTTCTGAAACCATATTATCATCAAAAGCACCGATCATGCATGTTGCAAGCCCCATTGTTTCGACCTGAAGTGAAACATTCTGCCCTATATGACCTGCATCCAGAAAAACATATCTTTCGCCTCTTTTTCCATAGAATGAAGTCGTCCTGTTAAATTGTGCAACAAGCACAACTATTGCCGGAGCTTCAGCTATGAACTTCTGCCCGTATGAAGCTTCTGCAAGATTCTTTCTGATATCCCTGGTGAAAACAGGGGTGATAAGATGTTCTCTTTCATCATAAAGATAAAGACCGCTCTCAATGCCTTTTATGTTTCCGGCAACAAGATAGATATCAAATGGATATGTTGCTCCGGCAGAAGGAACAGTCTTCTTACCATGGGCATTTTTTCCGTAGGCAGACCATAGAATCTGTGATACTTCCTGAATTTCCAATGGAACATTTTTAAATCTTCTTGTTGAGTGCCTTCTGAATGCGGCTTCTTCAAAAGAAACATTGCTTTTTAACAGAGGCTGCGGAAGTCTGATGGATTTTTTCATGATAAAAATTTTACAGCTTTGCTCACTTTTAATGCAAGTACTCAGCAAAAATCAACATGCGGTCTTCCGGACCAAGGATGTCTATTATATTTTTCATTTCATCCATGGAGAATAAAAGTGGTTTTTCAGATAGCACCTCATCCGGAACATATACGATTTCAGTCGTATTGATTAAATTTACCTGCCTGTTTTTATGGAAATACGTGCTTGAAACAAGCAGTATAAATAGAACCATAAAAAAACTGAAACCCATTCTCAATCTTCTTAAAAAAACCAGCCTGTGCTGTCGTTTCGTGGCCTTTTCAAAAATCTTATCATATCTTGCTTTCCAGAAAGCTTCATCATATTGAGGAATCTGAATGCCTCTGGCTGAATCCATAATTTCTCTTATTGATACAAGGTCCCTTCGACAGATATTGCACTGTTCAAGATGCTTCTGTATATTCTGGTATTCAGTCTCTGTCAAATCACCATCAACAAATTGTATGATTTTTTCCCTGATTTCTTCACATTTCATTTTTTTTCCATCTCCTTCATAATAATTTTTAATTTTTCAACCGCCTGAAAAAATGTCGCCTTTGCTGTGCCAATTTTAATTTTCATAATTTTTGCTATTTCTTCGTAAGAAAGTTCTTCATATATCCTCAGATTGAATACTGTTTTCTGTCTTAAAGTAAGATATTCAAGTGCCTTTTGAAGATTCTGTCTTCTCTGGTTTTCAAGATCATCAAATTCATTGATGCTGTCGGTTGCAAAAGTCGACTTATTGCTGTCAGAATCAAAAAAGTCCTGTTCGGAAACAAAAGCAACCTTTTTTCTTCGTCTGAAATGGTCATAGCAAAGATTCATCACTATTCTGTACATCCATGTCCGTATATCAGACTGCTTTCTGAATCCATCAATACCATTATAAATTCTTATAAAAGCCTCCTGGACAATATCAAGAGCATCCGCATCATTTTTCATCATTCTGTATGCTGTTCTGTATAACATTGGAGCATACTTTTTATAAATTTCTTCAAATTCTTTTTTATCCATATGTTAGACGATTTTTTAGGTTCTTGTTTTAGTTGCGCCTTTTATGCATCTATTTACGATTTCCATATATTATGATATACTACAATGAAAAGGAGGAAATGTCATGCCAGTGAAAAAAAAGAAAACATCAGTACTGAAAAGACAGAGACAGGAACAGAAGAGAAGAATCAGAAATAAACAGACTCTTGCAAAGATAAAGGCATTGATCAAAAAGGTGAAAAGACAGATTCTCGATGGACAGGATTATAAACCGACCTTTGATACTGCAATAAAAGAAATAGACAGGGCCGGTTCAAAGGGAATTCTGCATAAGAATAACGCAGGAAGAAAAAAAAGCAGGCTGATGAAAACAGTGAGTAAATTAACCGCTGACATCAAGCAGGCTTAAAAGCAAAACCTCCCAGCCCGGTTCACTTGAAATTTTGCCTGATTTAAGATTAAAATCAAGTTCGGAAAGAATTTTCAGTCTTCTGATAAATTCCTGTTCTGATATGAGTTTTCGTATAACAAGGTTTTCCAGATGTTTTTCTATCACGCCGATGACAAGTGCAAATTCGTATGGATTCAGACGCAAAAATTTTGAAATTTCGTAAAAATCCACTGTGCTCAACCTTTTTTGCCAGGACTTTCTGTAAATTTTTTTTAACAGATTTTCTGCGTCTTCGATGGTTTCCACGGCATATTCACCTGTTTTCACCTTTACTGAAAGACCTTCAAAAAGTGCGAAAACATTCTCAGAAATTTTTTCCAGAGAAGGGAAAATAAACTCTGTCCATACTTTTTTTTCTATATGTTCAATCTGGTGCACTATTATGATCCTGCATTCAACAAAAAGAGAATTTTCAAATATTTCGTCCCTGAAAGCTTCAGGATTGAATTCAGACCCGTAATATCTTTTTATCTCAATGTTTTTGTATCTGTCTGATATTTTTCTGATAAAAAAATCAATTCTTTCAGAGGTCAGGTTATGCGGCCCAAGATAGAATTTAACATTATCTTTCATCTGCTTTGATGAGTCGAAAATAAATATCCTGTGCAATTTTTTTTGACAGGATATCAAGAAGCTGGTCTGTTCTCAGACCCCTGGATAGTTCCAGAACATATGTCTGGTCAAGTTTTTGCCCAACAGTTTTACCATCTCTATCTATCTCCACAAGTACACTTACCCTGTATGAAGCCATAATAATCTGGTCTGATTCCGCAATAAATTCAGGTGTTCTCACAAATTGCTGAATTTTACCATTTATGATAAGATGAGCGTCTTTTGTTTTTGAAACAACCATAAACCCCGGGGCTTCTGCCAGTGTTTTCTTAAGATTTCTAACCAGAAATAAATCAATACCCGGCTGAAGTGTATGGTTGGAAAAATATCCAACATATACGGTCTTCTGTTCTGGATTTATCAATTGATATCCACAACCTGCAAGCAGAACAGCCATAATTTCAATGGCTATCAACAGGAGGGATTTTTTTCGCATATTCTGTGTCTGGATAAAGGTCTTTTATCTTCTTATAGTAAATTTCAGCACTTTTTTTATAGCCGTTTTTCCTATAGATTTCAGCAATATTGAAAAGTCGACCCGCTATCTGGTTTCTGAGTTCCACCTTCTTTTTCTTCAGAGAATCATTGTGAGGACTGGCAGGAAAATCATGGACAAAACTGTCAATGCTCTTTTCCACAGCAAAAAATCTTGAAACATCTGCGCTTGCCTCCGGGATGTTTTTTATTTCATGAATTAACATTTCATAACGGGCTTTTTCCTCCCACTCTGTGGATGGGAAATCCCTGGCAACCTGTTCATAAAGTTTTATTGCTTTTTCCATTTCTCCGCTTTTTGCGTATTTTGACGCCAGTTGAAGCGAAACAGGCGGGGTTTCAGGATTGAATGGGTCTGATTCAATGGTTCTTGAAATGGCCTGGTACTTCTTTGAAGGATCTTTCAGTCTATCAACAAGTTTTATCTGTTTTCTCTGAAGGATTTCCAGAGAAAGGTCCCTCTGTATTTTAAGTACCTGTTCAATCTCAGAAAAATCGGGATATCTTTTTATTATTTCGTCAAGTTTTTCAAAAGCTTTTTCTTTATCAGACAATTTTGAATAAATCTTTGCCGATTCAAAAAGGGCTTTTGGCGCATATATCGATAAAGGATAATGTTTTACAAGTTTTGCATACTCTCTAAGCGCAGCTTCATTATTTCCTGCAATTTTAAAGGATTCTGCATATTCCCACTGCTGGATGTCTGTATCCTTCACCGCGTATTTGGGATTGATCCATTTACCTGTTTTTGGAGTCCATTCCCAGTAACCAAAAAGTACACAGGTAAACAGGAGTTCACAACAGATTAAACATGCTAAAATTTTCTTCATACAGTCATATTCTAACAGCAACAGGGCTAAAAAACAAACTCTTTCTTCTTCTCATCAGAAATATACATTGCCTCTAAAATTCTGATTACTTCAAGTGATTCTTCGGGCTTAACAAGAACATCTTTTCCTGTTTTGACGCATTCAAGGAAGTGTTTGATCTCCAGGTGATGGGATGGCTCGTTTTCCCGAATGATTGGAGCAAGTGTTGAATCTCTGTGCATCCCATTCAATTCAGAAAAAAGCTTCATATCAGGCCAGATAAAACCGGCTTTTGTACCGTAGAGATGGGCAGACCAGTTAGATGGCAGGTTTGACAGAAAACTGCAATTCAGTTGCAGAGCCCTTCCATCCTTAAAAAGCACAAAACCGGCAGCGAAATCTTCAACCTCATATTTATCGGGATCCCACTGTCCCCATGTGCCGGTGATACCTCTGGTTTTTGCAAGTTTTGTAAACATAACCCCTTTAACCGAATGAACCTTCGGGCATCCCATAAACCAGTAGGCTATGTCAAGGATGTGAACACCGATATCAAACATCGGTCCACCGCCTGAAAGTTCCTTCTTTATAAAGGTGTCTCTTGCTGGAAGCTCTCTTCTTCTCATGGCATAACACTGAGCAAAATAAATCTCACCCAGTTCACCATCATCAATAATCTTTTTTGTCATTTTGCCTTCATAGGAAAATCTGTTATTCTGAGCCGCCATAAGCTTTCTCTTATTTTCTTTTGCTGCTTTTATCATTTTTTCAACATGATCGGAATTCGTTGCCAGTGGTTTTTCACAGATTACATGCTTTCCATTTTTCAGTGCAGAAATAGTAACTGGGTAATGGAATGAATTTGGAGTGCAGACATCAATAATATCTATCTCTTCAATTTTTATCAAATTTTTATAATCCTTAACAGCAACGGGTATCTCATATTCTTTGCTCACCTGTTCAAGAGATTGGGTATTTGTATCCGCAATTCCGTAAACACATACTTCAGGCAGTTTTTTCCATCCTGCAATATGATACCTGCCAATTCCACCTGCTCCCACAACCCCAACAAGATATTTACCGTTTTTCATTTTTTTCTCCTTTTATTCAAGAATGATTCTCGCATCAACCATAACAACGCCTTTATTTTTCTCCTTTGCGATAAGAGGATTTATGTCAAGTTCCTTAATCTCTGGAAAATTCTCACACAGCTTTGATACCCTGACGATTGTTTCAGCGATTGCCGTTATATCCGCCTCAGGAAGTTTTCTGAAACCTGTAAGAAGTCTGTAACTTCTTATTTCCTTAATCATTTCAAGGGCTTCGTTTCTATCAACAGGAACAATGCCAAAGGTGACATCCTTCAATACCTCAACAAAGATCCCGCCCAATCCAAACATAATCAGATGTCCGAACTGGATATCCTTTTTGACTCCAATGATAACTTCCTGCACTCCTTTCACCATCTGTTGAACTTCAATACCTTCAATTCTCGCTTCTGGCATGTATTCTTTTACTGATCGGATAATTTCATTGAACGACTGTTCCAATTCTTTATCATTCAAAATGTTAATCCTGACCCCGCCTGATTCAGTCTTATGAAGAATATCAGGACTGACAATTTTTGCAGCTACCGGATAACCAATTCTATTCGCACACGCCAATGCTTCCTTTGCATCTTTTGCAATCTGCCTTTCCGGACCTTTAATTCCATAGGATTCAAAAATCTCTCTTGCCTGATAGTCGGTTAAGTTTGTGGTTCCTGTTTTTTTCACTTCATTAAGAATTTTAGTGACCCTGTTTTCGTCAACATCAGTAACAGAGGTTGTCCCTTTTTTTCGACTAAGGATTTTTGAATAATCAACCATTCCCCTCAGGGACCTGACCGCCCTTTCAGGAAACTCATAATTTGGAATCCTGCTCTGCCTCAAAAAGTCAATTGCAACCTCAACAGATATTCCGCCCATAAAACTGGTAACCACAGTTTTCTTATACCTGTTGGCGTTTTCAACGACCACATGCGCGGTTTCAAGTGGTCTTGTAATTGTTTGCGGGGTAACGATAACAAGCACTCCATCCACAGACTCTTCCTTCATAACATTTTCCAGTGCAACCTTATAACCTTCTTCTGTTGCATCACCAAGCACATCTACAGGATTATGAGTATTTGCTGCCGGAGGAAGATTCTTTTTAAGAATAGCCATGGTTCCTTCTGACAGAGAAGCCATTTTCAGGTTCTGCTCTTCAACCGCATCCGTCGCAACCACAGCCGGACCGCCGGCATTTGTAACAATTGCGATTCTGTCCCCTTTTATCAGTGGTTGATATGCAAAGGACAGTGAAAGATCAAACAGTTCTTCCATATTTGAAACCTGCAAAACACCTGCTTTTTTGAAAGCAGCAGAATACGCTTCTGCCATGCCAGCAAGACTTCCGGTATGCGAAGACGCTGCCTTTGAGCCAGAACCCGTTAAACCCGCCTTTATTGCTATGACAGGCTTTTTTAATGTGACTTCTGAAACCCTGTTAATAAAATCCCTTCCATCCTTTACACCTTCAACATAAAAAAGAATAACCTTTGTTTTTTCATCAGCAGCGCAGGATTCTATTAACTCACTTTCTGAAACATCAGCCATATTCCCCATACTGATAATTCTTGAGAAACCTATCTTCTGTTTTCTTGACCAGTCAAGAACCGCACTGATAAGAGCCCCTGATTGAGAAATAAAAGCAATGCCTCCTTTTGCCGGCATAACAGGAGCAAAGGACACATTCAGGTCAGAATATGTATCAATGATACCGAGGCAATTCGGTCCGATAATGCGACAGCCATATTTATTTGATATCTCAACAAGTTCTTCCTCCCTCTTTCTTCCCTCAGGACCGCTTTCTTTAAATCCGGCACTTATCACAACCGCTGATTTTGTCCCTTTTCTTCCGCATTCCTCAATCACAGAAGCAACAAACTTAGCAGGAACCACAACAACCGCCAGTTCCGGCACATCAGGAATACTTGAAATATCCGGATAACACTTCAAACCCGAAATTTCAGTTGCTTTAGGATTCACAGGATAAATCTTTCCCTGAAACTGGCCAGAAATGATATTGCTGAGAATCTGCGAACCCAGTTTCCCAGGTTCTCTTGAAGCACCAATAACCGCAACAGATTTTGGTGAAAAGAATTGTTCAAACATCTGGTCCTCCGAAAAAAGGAAAAATTTTCGTGTTATTTTATCACTTTCAGGAAATAAAACAACAGTTCTGGAATTTGATAGAAATTTTATCTATTTTCTGCTTTTGAAATTGAATCCTTTTTCAAACCTATCTGTTCAACTGGTATCTGTTTGAATCCTGTCATGAAAACCTGGGATTCTTTTTTCAGTTTGAGAAGCGGTGGATTGTAATTTTCGAACATAGGATCTGTTTCAACAACATTGTCAATCAGTTTTTGCTCCCCCCTGTCAACAAATGCTCTGCATCTGTAAACTATGTTTCTTGCAAGAATATTGGGTCTTGTATCTTCAAGGATATTTACAAGCCATGGATACTTTGATAAATATGGCTCTTTTCTTACATCTATCCGACCGAATAGTCTTTCATTATAGGGTGGTTCTGTCCAGAATTTTTTCCATCTCTGCTGATTCCACGGACTTTCATTATAAGCCTGTTCGCATTCAATAAAGATATTGTTTTCGATAACATTGTATCTTCCACCGTGTATAAAAACAGCCCCAAATTTTCCGTTTCCTGGTTTACACGCTCTGTAAAATATGTTTCCATAAACTGTGTTACCGCAATGTCCATCATCAAAATAAACACTGGCAACTCCATGTCCTGTAATCCTTCCGATATCGTGAAAATAGTTGTATCTGATGATATTTCCCTGCATTGAAGGGTCCCGACCGCTGTAAATTGCACCCGCATCATTTGTTTCAAGCACAACATTATAAATCTCATTGAATTCAATGATATTTTCATTTCCGGACCAGCCAATTGCCATATGCGGCGCATCATGAATAAGATTATTGGCAACTCTGTTTCCAACTCCGTTAATCTGGATACCAGGTCTGTATACTCTCAACCACATGGAAAAATCATGTATGTGGTTATTTGTGATGAGGTTGTTTCCTGAAGTCAGAGTGGCTCTATCTCCTCCATCAAAATATATGCCACCTTCTCCGAGAAAGTACATCTGACAATCGCTTATTTCTGAATTTTTTACATTATGCGCTTTTATTGCCCATCCACCGAGATTTATTAAGGTACATTCTTTAATCGCAATCTCAGAACCACCATAAATAGATATTCCATCTTTTCTTGAGTTTTCAAAGATAATGTTTTCAATCCTTACCTTTGAGGAATTTGTTATTTCAAGCAAAACCTGACTGTTGATTGAAACCACAGCTTCACCTTTTGCTATATCAGAAGGCGGATAAAAATAAATGTCACCTGTTTCAATGTCAGGATACCATTCACCCGGTTGACTTATTTCACTCAGCGCATTGTAGATGAAGTACATTGCGCCTTTTTTGAATCCATAATCATGAGATTCTGGATTCTTCACTGAGATAATGCACGATTCAGGGTCAACGGATTCAATGTCCATATGCTGTGCTGCCCACTCATAAAACCAGTATCCATAAGCCTTCAAAAATTTTTCATGTTTCCATTTTTCAATCCTCTGTTTTCCAGCATCGCAATAAAATCTACCTTTCCCTGAAAGTTCTCCGGTGAAAGCAAATCCTTCATCAGGCCATCTTGCAATCTGCATGGGTCTTCCATTGAAATAAAGGTTTAACTGCGAACCAGAAGAAACCGCCCAGGATGGTTGAGAAAAATTGCCAAAATCAGTTATTCCAAGCAGTCTCAGATTGGTTTTGAAAATTTTGTCCCTGATACTTTCGTCAATTCTTTTCAGAATATTTTTATCCTTCGCCTTTTCCCATTTTTCAATTTTCTTTCCACCGCTAAAAATCACTCTGTTTCCTTTACCTTTGATAGTAAGGCGGTCAATCGAGTCAACCTGAATTTTGTTAAATACAGGATAGGTGCCTTCCATGATTTCAACTGTTATATCTTTATCGGAAAATTCCTTTTGCTTTCTCAAATTTTTTGCCTCTTCAATCGCCCTGCCAACTGTCAAAAACGGTCCATCAGCAAGTTGCCTGTTTGGTTCTGAAAGTCTGCCGAACCAGCTGTCGTTACCTTTTTTTGATACATAGATTGTCATGGGTGTCTCCTGTGCCAGAGAAAATGAACAGAGAATCAAAACCAGTATAAGAAATTTTCTGTAAACATTCATACTGCCATTATTATACTTCATTTGAAAAAACGCTGGTTAATCCCTGTTTGACGAAATTCAGCCAAATATAGTAAATTTAATCCTGAAATTAAAGGGCAGTCAGTGTATGGATTAAAAAATTTGAAACAGGAAGATACGAATGAAAAAAAGCGCCTTTGTTATTTTTTTTGTTTTAATTGCACAATC
>CAZHJN010000018.1:0-38173 GCA_964532995.1 uncultured bacterium | reverse complement strand
ACCATAATTGTATAAAAAAGGGGAAGATATGAGACAAAAATTTCCGAGGACAAATATCGGTGGTATTTCTGTTTCCCGTCTGGTAATTGGAACAAACTGGTTTCTTGGTTTCAGCCATACAACAAGGGCAAAGGACAGATTTATTATTGAAAACATAGGCACAAGAAAAAAAATAGCTGATATTCTGGAAGTTTTTGTGAATAATGGTATTGATACAGTAATAGGCCTGATTCAGCGCAGGGTCCTTGCTGAAGCTATAGATGAAGTTCAGAACAGGACAGGAAAAAAAATTATTATCATTTCAACACCTATTTTTCCGGTTAATAAAGATACTCCTGTTAAAGGTTTCTGCACAGATGAGACAAAAAGGATTCTTGATATTGAAGCAAAGGAAAAGGTATCAATATGCATGCCTCATCAGGCAACAACCGATGCTATGGTGGACAGATGCACCCGCACCATAAGACAGATTGATTCTTTGATGAAATTGATCAGAGAACGCGGTATGGTACCGGGTTTAAGCACTCATATGCCTGAAACAATCGTGTATGCTGATGAGACAAATGTAGACACAGAAACATACATAAGTATTTTCAATTCAATGGGATTTTTGATGCAGGTTGAGGTTGACTGGGTGGCGAGAATCATTCAGAATGCAAAAAAACCAGTACTTACAATAAAACCATTTGCATCAGGTCAGATAAGACCGTTGCAGGGTTTGACCTTTGTCTGGAATAATATCAGACCTCAGGATATGGTGGCTGTTGGGGTGATGAGTCCTGATGAAGCAAAGGAGGTTATAGAAATCTCTCTTTCAGTCCTCGAAAAAAAACCGGCAGAATATACATTGCAGGAAACAAGAAGCAAAAAATCAATAAAAACAGATTAAGAAGCATCATCAACAGTAAATGACCTGTATTCAATAACACGCATATTTTTCCATTTTCCCTGCTGGAATCTCGTGAAAAACATCATTGCCAGAGATATAACATAGATTGTTGCAATGGTCCATGCCGCATATATTCCTTTTTGAAGTAAAACTATAAAAACCACAGATGGAACAATCAAGACCAGAACAGAGATAAAACCCACTGCCATCATTATAAATCTGGTATCTCCTGCTCCTCTGAGCGCCGATGCAAAAATAACATTCATCCCATCAAAAAGAGAATAGAAAGCAACAAATCTGAGAAGAATAACAGCAATATGTCGGATATTTTCAAATTCAGATGGATCTGCCCTGAAAGAAAAAGGCTTAATGAAGATATCAGGGATTGTTACATACAAAATAGCAAGAACCAGCATATATAAGAAGGTTATAATAAATCCTGTCCACGCGCATATATGGGCTTTTTCAGGATTGTCGGCGCCAAGATTCTGCCCAACCAGTATTGATACAGCCATTCCAATGCCTATCATTGGCATAAAGGCAAGAATGTTGATGTTGAAAGCAATATTTGTTGCGGCAAGAGGGATTGTTCCAATTCTTCCAAGAAGAAGCAGAAATATTGAAAATCCGGCAAGGTCAATGGTTGCCTGCAATCCATTTGGCACGCCATATTTGATTATCCTTTTGAAAAGCTCAATATCTATTTTCCATGAACTGTAAATCCTGTATTTTGCCTGGTGGCTCTGCTTTGCTGCAAGAAGCAGAAGAAAAATAAGATGAGAGTATGCTGATATCACAGAAGCAAGACCTGCTCCTTTAATGCCGAGGGCAGGAAATCCAAGATTTCCGAAAATCAAAATGTAGTCAAGTATTATATTTACACCTGTCTGGAAAAGGGTGGCAATCATCACCTGCCTGGTCTTTCCCCTTCCCGCAAAAAAACTGGCAACCGCAGCCGAACATATAACTGCACCTGCACCCAGACACAGTGTTTGAAAATACTCAATTTCAAGTGACAAAACATCAGGAGCATGTCCTATTGCCTGAAATAAAGGAACAGCAAATGGAATCAGTACCAGATGAAAAACCGCACCGAGTAGCCCAATATAAATACCCTGCCACATCACTGCTCCTATCCTTTCAAATTGCCTTGCTCCAAAATACTGCGCAACAAAAGTTTCAGTGAAGACTGCTGTTCCGGTAAAAATACTCATGGTAAGCATGTTGAGCATTCCAGCAGGCATAGAAGCAGCAACAGCCTGGGTTGAATACCATGCAAGAAACATCCTGTCAACAAAGTGCTGAATGGTCCATGCGCTTGTCCCGATTATCAATGGAAATGCCAGAACAAAAACCTCTTTGAAGAGAGCAGGTTGTCTGAATATGAATTTTATCGCTGTAAGCATAATTATTTATTTTAGCATTTTTCCAAAAGGCAAGAAGGATTGTTATCATTGAGCGGGTTGTCCTGCTGTTGCTGTAAGACTGATACCCACACGCTCATGAAAAGTCCTGACATTACCTTGTGGATTAATGGTATGAGGACCAATAATCAGCTGTTTGCTTTCTGTGTGTATCGGATGACCGGTGTACGGATAAACAGCATTTTCAGGGAACCTGATTTAATTCATTGTCAATACTGAAAAGACTTTACAGTAAGATGACCTGTTTTTACTGTCAGGTGTGAAAGGCGAACCGTAGAAAAGCAAAAAGAAAATTGTTTTTATCTATCAGAGAAGACAATAATGTCATAATCCTCGTAAAGGTGAAAATTTCTTTTGCTCAAAGCGGCAGAGAAAGAGAGTTCAACCCCCTTGAAGTACTCCTGCGGTAGATAGTATGAGTAGTCATATCTGCCGAAAAAAATGAACCATTTCGTTCCATCCTGAGGAGGAGCAGTCGTCATTGAAAAAGCCGAGAAAGGGATGGCTGCTTCCACTGTCCATCCCTTATCAATATCCTTCCAGTTATTTAACGTGCCACTTAACCTGACTGCACTTTTTATTCCTGAAGAGAAATAAAATCGATCCAGACTTCCACAACCGCGCCTTGGTATGAAGAATTGCAGTTTTTGATTCTTAGGGGAGATATGGAACTCATAGTAATGTGTTTTCTCGGTAAGAGGCTTTATAAATATCTCAAAAACGTCATCCTGGCAGATAGCTTTCTTGCTGGTTTCTATGGCAAAAATATCTTTGTCTTCCAGTTCTGCTCCTATATAGAGGTTTTTATCATCCCACAGGATACGGACTTTTGTCCTGCTGATAGCATATTTTAACTTGCCTTCTGCGTTCCAGGTATAAAAGTTTTCAATTACACTGGCTCTGCTCCAATCTTCTTCTTTTAATTCACCATCCAGTTTTATCGGGTTTCTTGTTTTATAACAAGCAAATTCTTTCCTGGTCTCCTCTCCTGTTTTTTCTTTCTGTTCAAAAGGAATGATTATTCCGGGGAGAATTAAAACTAACAAAATTAAAAATCTCTTTTTCTTCATTTTTCCCCCATCTTTATACGTTCACAAAATGGTTAATCCTGAAATTCAGCGAACTGCCTGACCTTCAATTCTGTAAAGTTCCATCTGCCCGGGTGCAAGCCATTGTCTGATTTTAATCAAATTTTCGCCGGTACCAGGTCTGATTGCACTAATTAATATTTCCTTTCCCATCCATCCGATATTATACATCTTTTCTCCCTCAACCTGTATTTCCATTTCTGTATTCTCACGCTGGCTGTTGTTTACCACCGCAATGTAATCCTTTCCTTCTGGATTTTTGAATTCTGAAATAATCAGAGGAACATTCTGAAAAGAGGTTACCTGTTTAACAATCTCGCTTGTTTCAAAAAGAGGAATTCCTCCCCATGCTTTTTCTACATGGCTGACTTTTTGGAGGACGAGGTCTTTCATTATCATTCCAGTTGACTTGAGAAATGTACGGTTTACGCGACTCAACCATTGAAAAGTTTCGGTTCGCTCCCGGTGTTCGTCAATTGGTGGGACCCGATAGTTGGAGTGAGGTTCCCTCATATAAAAGAAAAACCACATTATACCTTTAGCCCCGTGATCTATGGCTGTATTCAGCTGCCAGCGGAAATCTTTCTCAGAAAAGTCTGGCCTGGTAGTTTCTGCATACGCATCTAAATATTCTGACCACTTTTTATATCCGACCCTTTCTTTAACACCCGGGTAAAAAGGTAAAAGATTTATTGATTGAACAATTTTATAGCCATGCTTGAAATGAATTCAGAAAGTTTCATCTTTTTCAGATTGAATAATCCCTCATCTAAAACTCTGTTATAGGTCAGAGAACCAAACTCAATCCTTACGGCATTTCCTTTTTCAATGGTGTCAATTTTTATTGATTCTGGCATATAGTCAGCGAGGCATGGTTTTTGTGAGGGTGTGTTTTTGAAGTTCAGGGTAACTGTCGCCCTGTCATGCAACAAAACACACTCAGCAATACTCCAGTTATCGGGATTGATATACATCTTTACATCAAATTCATTTTCTTTTTTTGTCAGTTCGATAAGTTTCTTACCTGATTTTTCAACCCTGGAAACAGCCGCATCATAAAACCAAGACTTTATCTGATTAAAAACGGTTTTGAATGAAATTGAACCGAGAATCATTCCAAGACCTTCGTTCAACGCAGAAGGCGGTCCGGGAAGATTTTTACCAGATATTTTTCTTATTTCTGACAGATTATCCTCTATGAGTATTCCTGTCTCTGGCCAAAAGATTGTAAGATTATCAGCATTTCTGTAAATATAGAAATCACCCAATTCTGTTTTACCGGAAAGCATAAACTTTTCAATTTTTCCACCTGCCGTGGGAAGAATCGAGATGAATTTACCCTCCAGCCTGATGGGATTTGATAAAACTTTTCCAAAAAGTTTTTCAGTAAGGGGCTTAAGATTGGCATAATCTGAATCACTGAGTTTTGCGCTGAAAGTTATCGTGCCGGAAACATTTTTTATACTTTCATTGTCCGGCATCTGCTGGATTCTTGCGACAAGTTTCTCCACGACTTCAAATGCTGAAATTGACTTTTCCTGCTGGGAGAATCCGACAGAAGCCAGGAAAAACCAGAACACAAGCAAAGATATCAAAATCTTTTTCAAGGTGCTCCTTTCTATCGAAGTGCCAGTTTATAACGGGCTTTCACAAATATATTCTCATCCATAATAAGACGTTTTTCAAATCTGACCAGTTTTCCGGTTGTCGGAATGTATATTTTCAGGGGTAGAAAACCAGAGATACTGTCTTCTCCTGCTTTTCCGACGGTCCCGGAAATGGATCCAGAAATCCTTTCAGATAACGCTGCATCCACGTTTCTCTCGAGTCCCTGCTGGCTTGCAATATAGAGTGTTGATTTTGATATTCTGCTGGTTTCTCTTTTTGTTTTTTCCTCTGATGGCGCTTTTTCAAACGCCTTTTTATCCTCATCCTCCATCAGAGAAAACCTTTCAACCTTTTCGAGGTTTCCACTGAAACTATCAAGAGTTAGTTTCTCCGGGATGTAAAGAGAATACATCAGGTGCATAACAGGTATATCAACAACCGGCAGGTTGATCTGAAATTCACCTGTTTTTCCAAATGGTATGCCGGGCTGGTAGTATATTACTTCCACAGGTACTGCTGATTCAGATTTTCCCTGAGCTTTGGGTAGCGGCACAAGAATACTTCCGGATTTTCCGGCAAGCGGCTTGATAGGATTATTTGCCACATAAACACTCCACATCTGGCTTTTTTCAGGAAGTTTTACTGTCAGAAATTGTCTTGCGTTGTTTCTTACGTGATAAATCATCCTTGTAATGGTTTTCCCGTCAATTGTTGCGGCTGTAATCGCATTGACTGAATCGCATGTTGCTTCAAGCACAGGCAATTCCTGATATTTTGTGATTCTAACCGCTGCAGAAAAGGGAAGCCGATGGAGTTTAAATGCCAGTGCTGTTGTTGCTGTAGAACCAGGCATTTCCTTTGGGTCTATCAATGATATGTTTTCATACTCGGTGGAACTGACCTCAATATTTTGTGTTGATCCCACAGAGAAATATCCTGTTACCCTTTCCGCATCGGGTACAAGGGGACTTTTGATGTTTATTTCTGCGGTGTCCGGTTTTAAATCCTGCTGGTAAGAGATGTCAACATTCAAACTTCCTTTTGTCTCTGGTTTAAGTTCAATCTGAACGGTTGAATCTGTCTGTTTCCAGTTAAGGAAATTACCGGATACATTGTCCAGTCGCACTCCATCAGGCAATAATATTTTCAGTGATTTCACAGGTTGATAGAGAATTTCGTATCGTATTGATGCGTTTGTTCTCATAATCTCAGGCTGAATGTAACTTGAAATGTTAGCATTTGCAAAGATTCTTGGCTCAGCGGGTTCTTTTGTCATGAGAGACCACGAAACATCCATGCTGGTGCCAGGTTGAAAGGCAATCTGGACCTCTGTGGATTCTTTTGTGCGGTCTATTTTAACCATGCCGGCACCAGAAGAAAAAACCTGGTAATCCTTTGGTAACGATAGATTCAGTATACATGCTGTATTTGGTATTGACGCAAGACTGAGGGATTCACCCCTGCCTGATAATTTTGCCAGCAGTTTACCTTCCAGCGAAAATGTACCCTGCTGGTTAACAAGAAACTGGTAATATCCATCAGATCCGGTGTAGAGATTTACCGGTTTTCCGTCGCATTTTATTTCTGAAACAATTGCCGGATAAAGTGCATGCCAGAGTTTTACTGCTGTCCATCCATCAGCAGGATTTTTCATGACGACAAGATTTGCCTGAAATTTCAGTTCACAGAAATTTTCTTCCGGCTTTCCCTGGTACCTCACACCGGTAATAATATAGTCAACAGGCGGCTTTACAGGTGGTTTTGCAGGCGCTGTAAGTTCAAGATACTTCAAAAACATTTCCCAGGGGATACTGATGTTTTTTACACCGGTCTGGGAGGTCAGAAATTTAGCAAAATCTATCCATGGCATGGAAATCTTTGCATCTTTAATGAGATTTGAAAATTCATCCACGGGCATTGAAACCGAGGAGCCTTTTATCTGTGGTAAATCCTTTATCGTCTGCGCTCCGCAGACGAAAGAAAAAAATACCGCAACGACGATAATCAGAATCCGGGCTTTCTCAAACATTTCAACCTCCTCTGTGAAAATTCAATCGCAAATTCAAAGGGGGGGGCAGCTCATAAGCCGGGTTCTGTTTCACGGCAGCCATTCATCTTGGCCAGGAATCGCTTCCTGACTCGAGCAACCCACCCGGGTCTAAAGGGCAGGCACCAGACCCTGCTTGGTTTTTCTCCTGGTGGGGTTTGCCTTTGCCACAGACATTGCTGCCTGTGCGGTGAGCTCTTACCTCGCCATTTCACCCTTGTTTCAGTGTTAACTGAAACGGTATGATTTCTGTGGCACTTTCCAGACCTTACGGTCTGCTCCTGTTAGGAGCCACCATGCCTGCTGGAGCCCGGACTTTCCTCCCTGTGATAGCAGGGCGGCTGCCCGGCTGCCCCCATATGTGTCAGAGAACACTTCTTTTTCTGCCCGGAAAGAACTGCTGAATTCATTATTTTTACTTACCATGTTAGACAATTTCTGAATCTATCAGGTTTATCAATCAGAAAAGGCATTGTTCAAGCTGGTTCTGCGCCAGTGAATGTGCCTGATTTTTTTCATGAGGGACATAAATTATTTCAGTTTTTTTGAAAACCTTCAATATCTCACTGGCAATCAGATGCATCTTCTGCAGATTGGTATCCTTAACTTTGAAATTTCCATTGATCTGCTGGATAACAAGGTTACTGTCAGCTTGAATCGTGAGTTTTTCTGGCATATGTTTCACACATGCTATCAATCCAAGTATCAGTCCTAAGTATTCAGCGATGTTATTGGTACCCTCTCCTATGAATCTGCCTGATTTTTCAATTAATCTTCCATTTTCGTCAAGTATTACATACGCGCAGGCGGATTTTCCTGGATTTGGCCGGCTCGTACCATCAAAACAGAGAATAAGGGATTTCATTCGGAAAGGATTCTACCGCAATTCTCGCATTGAACTGCTTCTGTTTTTCTTTTTACTTTTTCTATAAGGTAACCAGGGATATAGACATAACAACCATTACAGATGCAGCCGCTGGAATCCTCTGTAATCCTGCATATGGCTATACCGTCCTTTTTTGAATTTTTTATTCTGGTATAAAGAGCAAGTAATGACCTGTCCACAGCTGCGGCATATTCTTCTCTCTTCTTTTCAATTTCGCTTTTTTCCTGTTTCAATTGTTTCAGGTTATCTTCAATCTCGTTTTGCTTTCTGGCTTTAAGTTTATTATGTTCTTCCAGTTTTTTTAAAAGAAATTTTTCTTTTTCTTCAAACTCCTTTTCTTTTTCCATATGCAGCAGGATTTCGTCCTCAATAGAAGACTTTTTTTGTTCCAGATTTTGAATTTCATGCTGTAAAGCCTGGTATTCTTTGTTGGTTTTAACTTCATACAATCTTGATTGCAGGCTTTTTATCTGTTCTTCAACTGTTTTGAGTTCTATGTCCTTCTGCCTTCTTTCAACCTTCATATGAGCGGAAGTTTTCTTGAATTCTTCTGTTTCCCTTTGAATGGAGATGTCATCTTTTTCAAGTGCTTTAATCCGTTCGGGTATTTCTTCAAGACGTGTTTTTATATCCTGCAGTTTTATATCAATTTCCTGTAGTTCTAAAAGTTTTTCAAGTTCTTCTTTTATTGTTGCCATGCACTTAATTTTAGCAGATTTTGTATTTCAGTCAACAGTTTCAGCAGGGATATTGAAAAAATATTTCGTTCTATCATATGTTATAATAATAATCATTCGAAAAAGTTATCTACCGGAAATTTATATAAAACATCCTGAAATTGGTTTGACAGCAGTCTGTAGAACCATTGAAATTTTTGATCGGCTTAAAAATATTTGAAAAACTTGATTTTTGCGGTTGAGTTTTATGATATGTGTCCGAAGAGTAGGGGTGAGAAAAAATGAAGAATATTCATTTATTAAAAGAACTCAGGCACCATCTTCCTTTTTCAATCCTGAGTGTTTGTTTGGGTTTGATGGTTGTGGGAACACTAAATTTTATTGCAAATATTTTCAATATTGAAAATACTTCTGCCTCTTCAATCTCCCTGTTTCATGTTTTTCACCCGGTACATCTGCTTTTTTCAGCCACTGCCACCACTGCAATGTTCTGGCAGCATGAAAGAAAAGTTCTCAAAGCAATTACAGTGGGTTTTATTGGTTCTGTTGTTGTGTGTGGAGCAAGTGATATTATTATTCCTTTTGTTTCAGGCACCATACTTGGCGCCCAGATGCATTTTCATCTATGTATAGTTGAGCATTCTGCTCTGGTTTTGCCTTTTGTTGTTTTGGGAATACTTGCCGGATTTCTGGCGCCGGGGACACTTGAAAAGCAGGAAGGAGTGATCTTTTCCCACTCTCTTCATGTGTTCACCAGTTCAATAGCATCAATTCTCTATCTTATCGGATTCGGGCTTACAGACTGGATCAGTCGTATCGGTGCAGTTCTTGTTTACAGTGTGATTGCGGTTATTATTCCCTGTTGCACAAGCGATATTATTTTTCCACTTATGCTTGTTGAAGGAGAAAGAAAACACTCTCATTGAACTATACTACCTTATTCTCTGACGGGTTTCTTACAGGGAACTGAATCGTGAATGTGGTTCCTTTTTTCAATTGTGATCTGACATAAATGTTTCCATCATGTTCTTTAACCACCTTCTGAACAATCGCAAGACCAAATCCTGTTCCTCTTGAACCTTTGGTTGAGTAAAAAAGGTCAAAAATCTTTTCCAGAGCATCTTCAGGAATACCTTTTCCATTGTCTGATATTTCAAACTCAATAATTCGCGTTTCAGGCCTGTATTCAGTTTTAATTGTTATAACTCCTTTACCATCCTCCACTGCATCAATAGCATTTATCAGCAGATTTGAAACCATCCTGTCAATTCTTTCAGGGTCCATGGTTGATTCAGGAACATTCCGGTCGTAATTTTCAATGATTTTTATATCTCTATCCCTGAATGACTCCTTAACTATTGAAACAGAATCAGCGATTACCCTGTTTAAATTTGCGAGTACCAGATCCGGTGCCCTGTTTCTGGCATAATCAAGCATTGAAAAGATCATTGACTTGATTCTCTGATAGCTCCTGTTCAGAATACCCGCACCTGTTTCTATTTCCTGAAAATCACTGTTTTTAAGACCACTGTTTATCATTTCCACGCTGCCCTCAAGACCTGTAAGAAGATTTTTTATGTCATGGGAAATGGTACCTATTGTTTGACCCAGTATGACAAGCTGTCTGTCACGCAGGATTTTTTGATTGAGTTTGAAATTGCTCAGAGCAAAGCTAACCATTGTTCCACCGGCAATAATAAGCGTTGTTTCTTCAGGGCTGAAGGTTCCGTGAGATTTTTTTCTTCCAACAAAAAAGATCCCAAATTTTTCGGATGTTGTTCGCAGTGGCGTGATTAAAAGGTTGAATTTTCTGTTTCCAATTTTTGTGTTTTCATAAAGCTGCACTTCTCCTGCATTGAATTTTTCTTTTGCGAAAAGATAAAATTCTTCCGGAAATGAAAAATTTTCAGGTGCGAATCTGTATCCGGGTACCAGTTTGTCTTCTTTTTCATGTTTAAGAAAACCGATTACAAAGTCCACTTTCATAAATTTCTGTATCTGGGTACCGAGGATATTCAATAATTCAAGTTCATTTGCAAGTGTTGCCATGCTCTCTGCAAGATTATGTACCAGAAGGATTTCACTCAGGAAAGGATAAAAACTTCTCTCAACTGTTTTCATATTTTCAAGAAGCCCATCAACAAAATTATCAACTTCTGAAATTTTTTCTTTTGTTGAGGCTCTTTGTTCAAGGTCCTTTATGAGCAGATTAAACCTGTCGGCAAGAAATTCAACCGGTTTTATGACAACAGGATTCACAACCGCTTCAATCGGTTTAATAACCATTTCAAGCGCTTCAGCAAAAAGATTTTTTTCTTTTTTCTTTTTCATTGTTAAAATTCTTTAAGTGGATAGCGCCAGCCTTGTTTTTTAGAGCGTTTCAATAACCGCTGGCTTGTATCATAATTATGGTGGGCGGTGCAGGATTTGAACCTGCGGCCTCCTCCGTGTGAGGGAGGCGCTCTTGCCCCTGAGCCAACCGCCCTTTTTCTATTCTACCATATTTTAGATAGAAATGGAGATATCCTGTTTCCCTGTAATTCTCTGAATGATCAAAAGCGAGATAAAGCTTACAAGCATTCCGAGGGTTCCGAGCGCTGAAGCAACATAAGGTCCATCGGTTACCCTTCCTGCAAGCTGGTATATCCCTTTTGCAATGGGGAAGTATTCCTGCCTGCTCACAAGTATTAAACTGCTTGAAACCTCCATCATAGAAAAGGCGAAAGAGAATATGAAACCTGCAATGATTCCGGTTTTAAGCATCGGTACGGTTACACTGATCAAACTTCTCAGTCTTGAAGCACCCAGGTTAAAAGCAGCCTCCTCGCAGGAAATATCTATCTGCTGGAAATTTGCAACAACTGCTCTTATCGCAAAAGGTAATCGTCTCAGTATATAAGCGACGATGAGAAGAAAAATCGGCCATCTTCTTGGATCCAAAAATGTTTCTGAAAAAGCCAGCACATAAGAAAAAGCGAATACAATTCCTGGTACCGCCATGGGGAAAATAACAAAGCCTTCAAGGATATTTTTCCCCTTAATGTTAGATCTTACCAGTACCAGTGCTGTGAAAACACTTATCACGACTATAAACAGACCGGTCAGCGCGCTATAAATAATACTGTTTAACAGGCTTGTTCTTGCTACCGGATGGTGAAAGACTTCCCAGTAGTATCTGAGAGTCCATTTATCAGGAATTACTGTGAAGAACCACCTTTCAGAAATAGAGTTGAGGATAACAGATATGTGAGGAAGTACAGAAATAAGAAGAAGAACACCAAACGAGAAAGATACCAGTACTTTTGTGATTGCTGAAATCTGCATTTGTTCCATAGGTGTTTTATATCTTACAATGCCAACAAATGACATTTTTGATAGAAAATAGCGGCTGAAAAAGAAAAGCGCGATGGCGATCATGCATATGAATATAACCAGCACATAACCGGCTGGATTGGAATGTATATCTGTGAGGGACTGAAAGATAAGAACCGGAATCAGTCTTGGATAATCAAAAACAAGGGGTGTTCCAAGGTCTGTCAGAGACCAGATAAAAACAAGAAATGCTCCGGCAAAATATCCAGGCAACACCAGCGGGAAGATAACCTTTCTGAATGTTTGAAAAAATGATGCACCGAGATTTTCTGCTGATTCAATGCATGATGTTTCAACATTTTCAAGAGAGGAAAGCAGATTCAGATATATTATAGGATAAAGGTGAAGAACCTGAAGAATAAAAATGCCGGTCAAACCTGTGCCAAGAAAATCCAAAGGTTTTTCAATAATGCCAGATTTTATCAGAAGAAGATTAACCGGTCCAAAACGGGATAGTATCTGTCTCATCCCTATGGCAGAGACAAAAGGCGGAGCCACCAGAGGCAAAAGGAAAGCTTTTCTCCAGAAATTTTTTGCAGGAAGTTTTACAATCCACATTAAAATTGCAGGAGGGAATGCAATGATACTTGCGGCAATAGTCACTGCCATGGCAAGCAGGATGCTGTTTAAAAAACTCTCTCTGACCGCGATGTTTGACCATACAACCGGAAAAAGATGTATGGATATGTTTGTGGATTTCCAGAACAAAAATAATACAGGGTATCCTGTGAAAATAAGGAAAAAAAGCAATATTGTAAAAAAAATTGATCTCATCAACAGTTCCTGAAAATCAGAATATCTTCAGATTCTATGCCGACCAAACATTTTTTCATTTCATCAGGTTTGAATAATGCCGGTGAAAGTGCGGCTTTGAAACACACATCTGATTTTTTTAAAACAACATTGATAAAAGAACCTGTGTATTTATAAGAAACAATTTCACACTCAAATTTATTAACAGGGTTTCTGTTAACAGGATACTGCACAAATTCAGGTCTGAAACAGATGATAATTTTTTCTCCCTGATTAAATGATTTCTGTGTGACAACCTGAATATCACCCAATTGTGTATCAACGATACACCTGCCTTTTTCAACCTGTTTGACCACACCTGAAAATTCATTGAGCTGACCGAAAAATCTTGCTGTTTCAGGATGTTCTGGTTTTCTGTAAAGTTCCTCCGGAGAACCGGTTTCAATTATATTTCCATCAAGCATTATGGCAATCACATCGGCAAGGTATACTGCTTCTTTCTGATCATGTGTGACATATATTGTTGTGATGCCAAGATTTCTATGAAGCGACTTGATTTCGTGTCTGAGTTGGTCCCTGAGATTGGCATCAAGATTGCTCAGAGGCTCATCAAGCAAAAGTATTTTCGGTTCCACGACAAGCGCCCTCGCAAGGGCAACCCTCTGTTGTTGACCGCCTGAGAGCTGCTGGGGTTTTTTTGACATATGCTTTTCAAGATGAATCATCATTAAAGCCTTTCTGACCTTTTCTTCAATAACCTGAGGGGGTAGTTTTCTTAATCTTAATCCAAAAGCAACATTTTCAAATACAGTCATATGCGGCCATAAACTATAGTTCTGAAAAACCATTGCCATGTTTCTTCTGTTAGGAGGTTTTTGGGTGATATCTTCTTCCTCCATAAGTATTCTGCCGCTATCCGGTTTAACAAAACCCGCAATCATCCGGAGAAGTGTTGTCTTTCCGCTTCCTGAGGGTCCCAGCAGCGCGAAGAACTTAGTTTTCTCTATATCAATTGAAACATTATCAAGCACAGCGGTTTTGTTGTATTTCTTAACTATGTTCTGTACAGAAAGCTTAATTCTGTCATTCATTGTTTATCCTCTGCATGGATTTCCACAAGATCCATGTCTTCAAGAATATAATCTCTTCCTGCAATGAGAGGATTTCCTTCACCTTTTTTCCATACCCTGGCGTATCTGAAGGTTTTGACAATATCCTTATGGATTGATTCAGCAAGATCTTCCAGTGTTGACTTGGCTGCAATTGTATAAGGGTCTTTCATTTCAGCAGGTTTACCCGGTATTTTTGTGTAAATCCTTATGATTTCAAGTTTCTTAAAAAGTTTTTCGCCCATATAATCGAGATTAATGTTCTCTTTTGCTGAAATGGTTATCAGTTCATCTCCGACCGGATAGAGTTCACATAACACATCCTTTATCTCCTGCCATCCCGGCATATCAATTTTATTACCGGTCCAGAGAATTTTTTTATTAAATTCCCATTTCCCCTCATTTTTTATTCTGAACTGTTCCAGAACCCTCATTGCATCTTCCATTTTTTCAAGGATATCATCATCAGAAAGATCAATCAGAATCATAATCAGATCAGATTTCTGCATCATATCACCGAGCCATTTTTCAGATACACCTGATGCAAGGGCAGGGGTATCAACCATCTGTATCTGTATATCCTGGTAAAGAAACATTCCGGGTTGAGGAATTTTCGTTGTGAAGGGATACTCTGCAATTTCTGGTCTTGCTTTTGTTAATGAAGCAAGAAGTGTTGATTTACCGGTATTTGGCGGACCCGCAATAATAACCTGTCCTGCGCCTTCTTTTTCAATTGTCGGGACAGGGCTGCCCCTTGATATGACTTTTTTTTCTGAAGCCTCCTTTCTGAGTCTGGCAATTTTTGATTTGAGTTCTTTCTGAAGTTTTTCCGTACCCTTATGTTTTGGCATGATTGCCATCATTTCAAGCAGAATCTGAATTTTTTCTTCAGGAGTTTTTGCTTTTTTCAGTTCAGCTTCTTTGGTATGATAATGTGGAGGAAGATTTGCAACCATATTTTTCTCCTTCACACCCTGTTAGATAAACTTGATTTCAAAGCCTCGCTTAAAAATTTTCCTGTATAGGACTTCTTATTTTTTGCTACCTCTTCCGGAGTCCCTGTGCACACTATCTCGCCTCCTTTATCCCCGCCTTCTGGTCCCATATCTATGATGTGGTCGGCAGACTTTATTACCTCTATATTGTGTTCAATAACAACCACGGTGCTTCCTTTTTCAACAAGCCTGTTGAGCACTGTAAGAAGTTTTTGGATATCAAAAAGATGCAATCCTGTTGTTGGTTCGTCAAGGATATAGAGGGTTCTTTCATTTCCTTTTCTTGACAGTTCTGCGGCAAGTTTCACTCTCTGAGCTTCACCGCCTGAAAGTGTTGTTGCGGGTTGCCCCAGTTCAAGATATCCCAATCCAACATCGCACAGTGTCTGAAGTTTGACCGAGATTGAACGTATATTTTTGAAAAATTCTTTTGCTTCCTTAATCTTCATCTCAAGAACCTCAGCAATATTTTTACCTCTGTATCTTATTTCCAGTGTTTCCCTGTTATATCTTTTTCCACCACAGACCTCACAGGGTATAAAGATATCAGGTAAAAAATGCATTTCAATTTTCGTGATACCCTCTCCCTGACATGCCTCGCACCTGCCATCTTTAAGATTGAAACTGAATCTGCCCGGTTTATAACCTCTTATTCTGGATTCCTGCGTGAAACTGAAAAGTTTTCGTATAAGGTCAAAAGCTCCTGTGTATGTTGTAGGGTTAGACCTTGGTGTTCTTCCGATCGGCGACTGATCTATGATGACAACCTTATCTATATGTTCAACCCCTATAATTGCTTTATGCTTTCCAGGCACAACTTTGCTGCTGTAAAGAATTTTTCTCAATCCCTGGGTTAACACATCATCAATCAAACTGCTTTTTCCGGAGCCGCTGACCCCTGTCACACATACAAACAGACCAAGAGGGATATCAACATCTATGTTTTTTAGATTATTATGTGTAGCGCCGACGATACGGATGTATCTGTCATTGGTCCTGCGTCTTTTTTGAGGTACAGGTATAAATTCCTTTTTTGCCAGATACCTGCCTGTTATGGATCTTTCTGAACCTATTATTTCCTCAATTGTGCCACAGCCTACTATTTCCCCGCCATTTTTTCCAGCTCCAGGACCCATGTCTATTATGAAGTCAGCATTTCTCATCATTTCTTCATCATGTTCAATCACAATAACCGTGTTGCCAAGCGAACATAGATGTTTGAGGGTTTCTATAAGTCTGTGGTTATCTCTGGGATGAAGTCCTATGCTTGGTTCATCAAGTATATAAAGGACTCCAACAAGTCCTGAACCAATCTGAGTTGCAAGTCTTATTCTTTCAGCTTCTCCACCTGAAAGTGTATGTGTCATTCTGTCAAGGGTAAGATAATCAAGACCAACTTCCTCCAGAAATCCTATTCTGCTTGTGACTTCTTTCAAAACCTGACTGGCTATAATCTGCTGCCTCTGCGAAAGCACAAGATTGTCAAAAAAGTTTTTTACTCCTGAAACACTCATCCTGCATATATCCATTATTGATTTTCCACCTATTGTTACAGCAAGCGCTTCAGGTTTCAACCTGTCACCATTGCAGGATGGACAGACAAGCTCTCTCATATATTTCATAATCTCTTCGCGTCTGAACTCACTTTCTGTCTGATGGAAAAGTCTTTCAAGATTTGGTATAACACCTTCATAACCTTCCTGCTGGTCTCCATAGAGGATAAAATTCAATTCTTTTTCACTCAACTGGTCAACCCTTGTATCAAGTGTTCTGCCGATATGTCTGAGCATACTTCGGAGAAGTCCCCTGTAATAGAAAAATATATGCCTTCCACCTGTATCCTGCCATGGTTTTATTGCGCCATCTCTGAAAGTTTTCGTTCTGTCAGGAATGACAAGGTCAGGGTCTATTTTCATCAGAAATCCAAGTCCCTTGCATTCAGGACAGGCGCCATAAGGACTGTTGAAAGAGAAATTTCTTGGAGCAAGTTCCTCAAAGCTTATACCGCAAACTGGGCATCCGAATTTTTCATTAAACAGAAGATCTGTTCCATTCTGGTTTACTATGAGAAGCCCTTTACCTATTTTCAAGCCCATTTCCACGCTTTCTGCTATTCTCTGCCGGTCAGAGACTGTTTCAAGTTCATCTATGACAACCTCTATTGAATGCGCTTTATATCTTTTCAGAGATATTTCATCGTCAAGGTCAAAGACCTTACCATCTATTCTCACCTTCAAAAATCCTGTTTTTCTTATCTCATCAAAAACCTTCCTGTATTCTCCCTTTCTTCCCCTTACAACCGGTGCCAGAAAAATGAGTTTTGCTTTTTCCTGCAGTGAGCTGATTCTATCTATTATTTCACTTGATGATTGTCTGGTTATGGATCTGCGGCATTTTGGACAGTGGGGTTCTCCTATTCTTGCATATAAAAGTCTCAGATAATCATAAATTTCAGTGGTCGTGGCAACAGTTGAACGGGGGTTTGAAGTTGATTTTCTCTGTTCAATTGCGATTGCTGGAGGCAATCCGAATATATGGTCAACATCGGGTTTTTTCATCTGTTCAAGAAACTGTCTGGCATAAGCAGAAAGGCTTTCTATATATCTGCGTTGTCCCTCAGCATAAAGAGTATCAAAAGCAAGGGAAGACTTTCCTGACCCCGAAATACCTGTAATTACAATGAATCTGTTTCTCGGTATTTTCAGCGATATGTTTTTCAGATTGTGTTCCCTTGCGCCCTGAACAACAATATATTGAGTGCTTTCTTCAGGAATAACATCTAAACCTGTCATTTCCTTATCCATCTGGTTCCATAAGGGGTATCTTCTAAAATAACTCCCTTACCTGAAATTTCATCTCTTATCCGGTCAGCAAGAACAAAGTTTTTCTCACGCCGCGCCTGTTCCCTTTTTTTTATAAGAAGAATAAGTTCGTCAGGAAGTTTTTCTTCTTCGGGTTCTATCACTCCGATTACCCGGTCAATCCTTTTCAAAAAAGAAATTATTTTTTCTGCATCCTTTGCTACAAGTTGCCCTTTCTCAAAAATTTCATTCACATCTCGCATCAATTTGAAAACTTCAGCCATGGCAGCAGAGATATTGAGGTCATCTGCAAGTGCGTTAAAAAAACCATCTGATGCTGCATCAATGATTTTTTCAATTTCAGAAACAGGATTCCCCTCAACATTCAGCGCAAAAGAAACCCTCTGGTAGAAAGCCTGAAGATGATTCACTGTTTTTTCCGCCTGTCTCAGGGATTGCTCTGAAAAATTAAGAGGATCTCTGTAATGGGTTGTCATGAGGAGATACCTGATTCCAGAAGGATTATACCCTTTTTTTAACAGGTCCCTGAGGGTGTAAAAGTTTCCCTTTGATTTTGACATCTTTTCGCCGTTGACAAGAAGGTGCGCGCAATGGAGCCAGTAATTAACAAACTTTTTTCCTGTCGCTGCTTCGCTCTGGGCTATTTCGTTCTCGTGGTGGGGAAATATATTATCAACCCCGCCTGTATGGATATCAAAAGTTTCTCCAAGGTATTTCATACTCATTGCAGAGCATTCAATGTGCCAGCCGGGTCTTCCTTTCCCGATTTCAGTTTCCCAGAAAAAAGGCTGGTCCTTTACGGCTTTCCATAGAGCAAAATCTCTTGCCTCATCCTTTTCATATTCATCTGCATCTGTGCTTGTGGAAATAAGTTTTTCAAAATCATATTGCGATAGCCTGCCATAGGAAGGGAACAGACTTATTTTGAAGTATACTGAACCATCTTTGTGGTAAGCATAACCCTTTTCTATCAGCGTTTTTATCAATGATACCATTTCAGGAATATGCTGTGTTGCCCGCGGGAAATAGGTGGCTTTTTTCAGGTTAAGGGACTCCATATCTTCAAAGAATGCCTTTATATATCTTTCTGTGTACCGGTCAAGAGAAACCTTTTCTCTTATCGCGCCTGCTATTGTTTTATCATCAATATCCGTGATATTCATAACCCTTATAACCTTATAACCCGCATATTCCAGAAATCTATGGAGAAGATCCTCAAACACATATGCACGAAAGTTTCCTATGTGTGCAAAATCATAGACAGTGGGTCCACAGGTATACATTTTTACAATACCCTCTTCAATTGGTCTGAACAATTCTTTTTTTCTGGATAAGGTGTTAAAAAACATTATCATTGTCAGCCCTTCCTTTTTATTAATGGATCTGTAAAAACATCTTTTTCATCAAAACTCGGAGAGGAGAATTCAGATACCACAGCACCATCTTTTCCTGCCTGAAACCAGTGAAGTGTATCAGGTGGTATTGTGTATTGGTCTCCTGGTTCAAGAACAATCTGGTTAAAAACCGTAAAATATTCCTTTCTGAATTCAGGTACAGTTGCCTGCATTTTATCAGCAGGTTTACCGGGAACCATCAGATAAACCTTTCCCCATCTGCATCTGAATGTTTCCATTTTTCCAGGGTTTTCATTGCTTAATGGTCCGTGTTTGTGTTCAGGACAGGTCTGGCCTGGAAGGAGAATGATTTCCTTTGCGCAATATCTGCTGTTATTGACATAGACAATGATTTGAATACCGATTATTTCAGGTTTCCCGAGACCCAGATCAGTGATTTCAAGTGAATCAATTTCATCTTTTCTGATAACAATGCCGGCTTTTTCCAGTATTTCAACTGTTTTATGTTTTATTTCAAGAAGCTTTTCACCTGTAATCATGAATTGTCCTCAATGGTTTTGAGAAAATTTTCAATTCTTCTTGTGCTGAGTTCTTTACCGAGCAGCTCAATCAATTCAAAAAGGCCTGCTCCTTTTGTCTGACCTGTCAGTGCAAACCTGAGTGGATGGAAAATTTCACCTGTCTTGAGATTTCTTTTTTTGCAGAAGTTCCTGATGAGTTCCTCTATTTTTGATTTTTCAAAGGGTTCAAGCGTTTCAAGTTCAATTTTTATTTCAGACAGGAGTTTTTCGGATGTTTGATTTTTTATTTTTTTTACAGTTTCGCTGTCCCATGAAATGTTTTCTGTAATAAAATATCCTGTTCTTTCAGGAATATCCTGAAGTGTTTTGAATTTTTCTTTTTCCATTTCTATCACTTTTTCAATGATATCTTTTTTTTGAACAATCTGAGATTCGCTGTATCCAGCCTTTTTTAGAAAATCCAGAGATAATTCCAGAAGTTCTTTTGAAGATTTCATTCTGATGTAAAGCCCGTTGAGCCACAAAAGTTTTGCGGGATCAAAGACCGCATTTGACCTGTTGCATGCTTCAAGCGAGAATTCTTCTATCAGCTGCTGTTTTGAGAAAACTTCCTGATTATCCTTGCTGCTCCATCCAAGCAGTGCAAGATAGTTGAATACCGCTTCAGAAAGATAGCCGGTTTCTCTGTACTGACGAACACTTGTTGCACCATGTCTTTTGCTCAATCTGGTTCTGTCGGTTCCAAGAGTCATTGACATATGCGCAAACATCGGCGGTCTGTATCCAAGTGATTCGAAAATGAGTATATGTTTTGGTGTGTTTGAAAGATGGTCTTCTCCCCTTATCACATGTGTGATCTGCATGGAAAGGTCATCAATTACCACAGCGAAATGAAATGTTGGAATTTCATTTGATTTCATGATAACGAAATCATTGAGGGCACCTGCTTCAAACAGTACAGTACCCCTGATAATGTCATTTACAATTATATCCCTTTCTGGAACCCTGAATCTGATAACGGGTTTTCTCCCTTCTTCCTGAAATCTGGAGATCTGCGAATCCGTAAGATTCCTGCAATGGTTATCATAACCTGAACTTTTCTGCTGGTCCCTGCACCTGTTTTCAATCTCCTCTTTTGTACACCAGCATCTGTAAGCCTTTCCTTCTGAAATCAGTTTTTCTGCATAATCTCTGTAGAGATGTAATCTTTCGGTTTGTATGTAAGGACCATAGGGTCCTCCGGTATCAGGACCTTCATCCCATGATAGTCCTAACCATTTAAGGTCTTCTATGATGCTTTCCTTGTACTCTTTTTTTGACCTTTCTGTGTCTGTGTCTTCTATCCTCAGTATGAATTTCCCGTTGTTTTTTCTGGCAAAAAGATAGTTAAAAAGCGCTGTGCGGGCATTTCCAATGTGAAGATAGCCGGTTGGACTCGGTGCAAATCTCACTCTTACCATTTTTCTCCTCCAGTAGCCTGTGGCATATACGATGTAATATAATAATTTACCTGTTTTTACTGTTTGTGTCAAAGAGCACCTG
The DNA here is from genome assembly GCA_964532995.1 of uncultured bacterium. GTDB lineage: Bacteria > Ratteibacteria > UBA8468 > B48-G9 > DTJG01 > DTJG01. The sequence continues at coordinate 17,085 of CAZHJN010000018.1, read as the reverse complement.
TTTTGACATTTATGTAAATTCAAGTATAATTCAATAGAGAATATAAACTGACAAACTGTGGAGGAATGATGTTGAGAAAATATGAATTTTGTTTGCTTCTGGCACCCGAACTTGATCAGGATGGACTTGAGAAAGAGACAGCCTCTATTTCAGAAATTATGACTTCAGCTGGCGCCAGTGTCATTCATAGGGAGTTGTGGGGAAGGCGAGGACTTATGTATCCTGTAAAAAAGAAAAAGGAAGGTTATTACTATCTTTTTTACATTGAGGCTGAACCAGAAGTTTTGAAAAAAATAGAAGATGGACTCAGACATAGAGAAAGTGTCTTGAGAGTTCTTTCCATTGCAAGAAAAGAATTCTCGGGGTTGATTAAAGATGGCAAGTCTTAACAAGGTATTCTTAATTGGAAGATTGACAAGGGATCCTGAACTGAGATACGTGCCCTCAGGTACTGCTGTTGCGAGCTTCGGACTCGCCATAAACCGAGAATATACAACAAAAGAAGGTAATAAAAAAGATGATACCTGTTTTGTTAATCTTGTTGTATGGGGAAAAAGAGCAGAGATATGTGCAGAATATCTTAAAAAGGGTTCCATGATTTTTGTTGAGGGTCGTTTAAGTTATAGAAAATGGGAAACACAGGATAAAGAAAAAAGGTCAACGATTGAAGTGCATGTGGAAAATTTCCAGTTTCTTGACAGATCCGTACCATCGGATATACAAGGAGAGGTAGAAAATGGATCAGAAGACGAAGGATTCAAAGAAAAAAACCAGGAAGAGACGGGCCAGGGGATGTAAATTCTGCGAAGAAAAGATGCATGAGATTGATTACAGGGATATCGGTCGCATAAGAAGATATATGAGTGGAAGAGGCAAAATTCTGTCTTCAAAACTCACAGGAGTCTGTGCCAGACATCAGAGGTCTCTTACAAGAGCGATAAAACGAGCAAGATACATGGCTCTTTTACCATATATTCAGACCTGAGGAGAAGACGCATGAACATTATTCTCGTAAAAGATGTTAAGAATCTCGGTCACGAAGGTGAAACATATGATGTTAAAGACGGGTATGCGAGAAATTATCTCATACCAATGGGATTTGCCATTGAAGCAAGCAGGGAAAACATGAGAAAGATTGAGGAAATTAAACGAAACGCAGAAATAAGGAAAGAAAAACTTTTGAAAGAAGCAGAAGCCCTGCAGAAAAAATTGAATAAGATATCGGTTACCATTGAAGCCAATGCAGGCGAAGAAGAGAAATTATTTGGCGCTATTACAGCAGAACATATAGCCGACTCATTACAAAGCCAGCATGACATTCAAATAGACAAACATCAGATTAAGATGGAAGAACCCATCAAAAAACTTGGTATTTATAAGGTTCCTGTACATCTTATTGGAGAAATCAAAGCAGAATTGAAGGTATGGGTTGTTTAGAAACAGGAAACTGTTTAGTTTTTAACAGGTTTTGGACTATCGGCAGTTTGTCTGTTTGATTGCCCAGGGACGTTATGGCCAACAGAAAAAGCACACCTGTCAGTGATCAGGTTCCACCTCAGAATATTGAGGCAGAGAAAGCGCTTCTTGCATCAATGCTTCTTGAAGAAGATGCCCTGATGAGAGGTCTTGAGATTGTGAGGAAAGAGTTTTTCTATGATAACCGTCATCAGTTGATTTTCAATGCCATTCAGGAACTCTTCGACAAAAACATTAAATGCAACTTTATAACCCTTACAAATTATTTTCGAGAAAAAAACAAGATTGAACTTGTTGGTGGCATTGAATATCTCACTTCTCTTTTTGATCTTGTTCCGACTGCGGCTCACATAGAAGATTATATAAAAATTGTGCGCGACAATTTTGTGTTACGTTCATTGATAAATATATCCACCAGGATAGCCGCAGAGGCGTATTCATGTCCGCAGGATGTTGATGTTCTGCTGGACAATGCAGAATCCATGATGTTTGATATTTCGAGCCATATGATGTCAAGAGAGGCTTACCCGATATCCAGACTTGTTAAAGAAAATCTTGACCTATTTGAGAAAATCCACTCAAAGCAGGAACATGTTACAGGTTTACCCAGTGGCTATATTGACCTTGATAACATTACATCAGGTTTTCAGGGGTCAGATTTCATCGTTATAGCGGCAAGGCCTTCAATGGGTAAAACAGCCTTTGCCTGCAACATTGCCCAGAATCTTGCCGTGACTCAGAAAGTGCCTGTATTGATCTTCAGCCTTGAAATGTCAAAGGAGCAGCTTGTTCAGAGAATGCTCTGTTCAGAAGCCCGCATTGATTCCACCTTAATGAGAAAAGGAATTCTTTCTGATAGGGAGATGGGGAAATTGATTCAGGCTGCGGGTATCCTCGAACAGGCTCCAATTTTCATAGATGACACACCATCCCTTTCCATATTTGAGATTCGCGCAAGGGCAAGAAGGCTTAAATCCCGCGAGGATATTCAGCTTATTGTGGTTGATTATCTTCAGCTGATGAGAGGAAGGGGAAGGTATGAGAACAGACAGCAGGAAATTACAGAAATTTCCGCTTCCCTGAAAGCGATGGCAAAAGAACTTTCAATTCCTGTGATTGCGCTTTCGCAGATGAACAGGCTTATAGAAAGAAGGGAGAAAAAGGAACCAATGCTGGCGGATTTGAGGGAAAGTGGATCAATCGAACAGGATGCAGACCTTGTTATTTTTATTTACAGGGATGAGCAGTATGATGAATCGGAGGAAATGAAAGGAGTGACAGACATCATTATAGCAAAACACAGAAATGGACCGACAGACCGTATTAAATTGACCTTCCTGAAGAACTGTTTGAGGTTTGAAAATTTTTCAAGATTTCAACCAACATGACAAGAGTTATAAGTTTTCTTGGATGGCTTATTCTTGAATCCATCCTGTACCTTGGAGAAATATTCCTTATTATCTTTAGGTCTTTCATTCACATATTTCCTGACGGATTCAGAAGAAAAAAACTTTTACTTGAACATATGGTAAAAATTGGCATAGATTCTTTTCCTCTTGTTGGCATAATCGGAGCTTTTACCGGAATGGTCATGGTTATGGAGACTGCTGTGATACTTAAGAAATTTGGAGGAGAAAGTTTTGTTGGTGGCATTGTGAGCGTGTCAATGGTCAGAGAACTTGGACCCATCATTGTTGCTCTTATTGTTGCCGGAAGAGTTGGTGCATCGGTTACTGCTGAAATAGGAAGCATGAGAATAACAGAACAGATTGATGCTCTTGAGGTTTTTGGCGTCGATCCAGTATCATATCTTGTCACACCCAGGCTTATTGCCTCTATTGTGATGGTTCCGATTCTGACCCTGATGGCGAATTTTCTCAGCATTATTGGTGGTTATATAATCGGTGTGTATCTTGTTCACATAGGTTCCGGAGTTTATCTCTATCAGAGTTTTGAATTCATTAAGATCAGAGACATTTTTGTTGGCATTGTGAAGTCATTTGTTTTTGGCGTGCTTATCATTGGAACCTCATGTCTTGAAGGATTGAAAACCTCAGGAGGTGCTGAGGGAGTTGGGATTGCCACAACAAGAGCGGTTGTGAATTCTTTTTTTCTTGTGATTCTTGCCAATCTTGTTCTTACAGCAATTTTTTATTTCCTGTGAAATGGTTATAGAAATTGAAAATCTGAATGTGAGTTTGAAGGACAGGGAAATTCTCAAAGGGATCAATCTTACTGTCGGCGAAAGAGAGAGCGTTGTTGTACTCGGTCCATCAGGGTCAGGAAAAACAGTTTTTCTTAAAAGTTTACTCGGTTTAATTAAGCCATCTTCGGGTAAATTGAAGGTTCTCGGATATGACCTTTTTAATATTACCGCAGAGGAACTTTTTGATTTGAGAAAGAAAACAGGAATGGTTTTTCAGAATGCAGCTCTTTTTGATTCAATGAGGGTCTGGGAAAATGTCGGTTTTTCGCTGCTGGAGCATTCAGACCTGTCCGAGGAGGAAATTCGCAATCAGGCGCAACAGGCTCTTCTGGCGGTTGGCCTTTCAGATGTTCTTGATAAAATGCCGGAAGAGTTGAGTGGTGGTATGAAAAAAAGGGTTGGAATTGCAAGGGCTCTTATGATCAAACCTCAGGTTCTTTTTTACGATGAACCCACAGCAGGGCTTGATGTTATCACAGCTACCAGTGTTATGAAACTTATAGAAAACATCCACAGAGAATTCAATACAACCGATCTGATTGTGACGCATGACCTTTCAATAGCTCGTAATTTTGCTGATAAAATAGCGGTTATTAATGAGGGTAGGATTCTTGCTGCTGGAAAATGGGAGGAACTATTGAAGTCTGAAAACGAGTTTATAAAATATTTCATGAACGCTGGAGCCGGTTATGAAAACAAAAGATTTTAATCTTCAGTTTAAGGTTGGTTTATTCATTTTTCTGGGGCTGATCATATTTTTTGTATTTGTTTTTTCACAGGGTAAAATCCTGCGCGGAAAAGGATATGATATCAAGGTTGTGTACAACTATATTGGTGGGCTTGATCCAGGAGCTCCTGTCAGGGTGAGTGGTTATCGTGTTGGAGAGGTTAAGAACATAGAGCTTTCAATGGAACAGGATCGTCCGCGTATCATCGTTACCATTCGTATCAAACCTGAAATCCGGCTCGGACGACACAGCAGGTTTATGGTGAGAAACTATGGAATTATTGGCGAAAAGTATATGGAAATACTATCCACAGGTTTGAGAGACGTTCCACTGATAAGCCCTGGTGAATCAGTGAAAGGAGAAGACCCTCTTCCCCTGGAAAGATTTTTGAGTGCGGGTGAAGACATTCTTAAAAATCTGAACAGCCTGCTGTTGTCTCTTAATAAAATCACAGAAGACGAAAATCTGAAATCCGAACTGAAAAATGTTGTAACATCCGCAAACATAACGCTGTCAAAAGCTTCAAATACATTTGATAATTTCAGTCTTCTTGCTTCAAACCTGAATAAAACATCTACACAGATCAATGAAACGATTGCAGAAATAAGACCGGATTTAAAGCAAATCGTTATGAATGTTAATACATCTGCAGGTGCGATAAACAATATCATCGAGAAAAATAGTGAGAATATAGATCGCATTATATCAGGTCTTGAAAAATCAACATCGGAACTCGAAAAAACCCTGCCTGAAATCAGGAATGTCGGCGAAACATTTGTAAAAACCGGCCAGCGAATTAACGGTTTTTTTGAAAAGATAGAAACCCAGGGATTGTTTGCAGATCTGGTGTCAGATACAGAAATTGCCAGGGAAATAAGAAATACAATTGCCAGTCTCAAGCAGACTTCAAGAGACCTTGATATTGTTTTCATCAAGCTTGGATATGCCAGCGATCAGATTTATTCTGTCATTTCTGACATTCGTTCTGGGAAAGGCACAATAGGAAAACTTGTGGCAAAGGATGACCTTTATAACCAGATTTTTGATATGGTTCAGGATTTGAAGGCGCATCCGTGGAAGATTTTATTTAGAGGAAAATAGTGACAAAAGATAAGAAAATTTTTTCCTGTGAGGAATGTGGATATACTTCAACAAAATGGCTCGGTAAATGTCCCGCCTGCGGAGTATGGAATTCTTTTCACGAAGAAAAAAAGAGCAGGCATCAGGGTTTTTCTGCATCTGAGGTTGCCAGGCCGGTTCTTTTGAAGGATATCAAAGCCGATAAAAATATAAGAATATCAACGGATATCGGAGAACTTGACCGCGTTACAGGTGGAGGATTGGTACCCGGCAGTGTCATTCTGCTGGCAGGTGAGCCGGGCATAGGTAAGTCAACGCTCGTGCTTCTGGTGGCTTCAAAACTTGCCCGCAGAGGAAAAAAAATTCTCTATATATCAGGTGAAGAATCACTGGGGCAACTGCGGATGAGATCAGAAAGACTGGGTGTGGGAAACACAGAAAATCTTTTTTTCCTTCCGGAAAATGAAATAAGCGCAACAGAAGATGCTTTTGAATCAGTTAAACCGGATGTTATTATTGTTGATTCCATTCAGATGATTTATGATTCAAACTTTGATTATCCCTATGGCTCAATATTTCAGGTCAGAAAGGCGGCGCAGTTTTTCATAGAACGCGCAAAAAAGTTTGAAAGTCCTGTTTTTCTGATAGGCCATATCACAAAAGAAGGCAGCATCGCCGGGCCAAAAATGCTTGAGCATCTTGTTGATGTTGTTCTTTATTTTGAGGGTGACAGGCTATCAAACCTCAGGGTTTTGAGAGGAATCAAAAACAGATTCGGATCAACAGAAGAAATAGGCGTATTCAGAATGGATGAAAATGGTTTGATTGAAGTTCCGGATTCAAGCAGGATTTTCCTCACCAACGATACCACCAGTCAGCCAGGTCTTGTCATTTTTCCATCTCAGGAAGGGAAAAGAACAATACTTCTTGAAATACAGAGTTTAATAACCCCGAGTTATCTTGGGGTTCCAAGAAGGACATTTTCAGGATTGGATTACAATAGGGTGAATCTTGTTCTTGCTGTTTGTGAGAAAAAACTTCGGATGAATCTTGGTTCCAGAGATGTATACTTTAATGTTTCGGGTGGATTGAAGATCACCGAGCCCGCAGTGGATCTTGCTGTTGCGATCGCCTCTATTTCTTCATACAAAGATGTGCCGCCGTTATCACAGGCGGTTTTTATCGGAGAACTCGCTCTAACCGGAGAAATAAGGCCGGTTCAATATCTTTCATCCCGCCTCAGGGAATCTTCAAGGCTTGGATTCAGATACGCATTTGTCCCACATGGATCAGGAAATATTTCAATTCCAGGAATGAAGATACTTGAAGTGAAGTGGCTTGGTGATGCGGTGGGTCTGGCATTTGAAAAGGGTTGAATGCATAATACCTGTTGATGTATAATATCAAAAAAAATAGAAACAGGAGGTTTTAATGGGTCTTTATTTCATAAGGGCAACCTTTGTTCTTATAAGCGCTTTTGCTGGTTCAGTTTTCTGGATGGAAAACAAACTGAATGGTGTTATTGCGGGGCTCGTGGGCAGTTTAATTGTTGTCGGAATTGAACTTTTAATGCAGAAGATTCCTTTCAAGAAGTTTATCATGGGTGTTTTTGGTCTGATAGTTGGTTTAATTACAGCAATACTGATTGCTAATTTTGTACTTCTTGTTCCGTTTGCATCTCCCAGACAGGAAGACGGTGTCAGATTTGTTTTGTATTTCATTTTCAGCTATCTGGGAATTATGATAGGCATCAGAGGTGTTGGAGAGCTTGGTTTTCTTTTTCCGTATCTGCATCAGTTCAAGGCTGAAGCCATGAGAGCTATTGTCATTGATAGCAGTGTGGCTATAGATGGCAGAGTGCATGAACTTGTGATGAGTGGATTCATAGAGGGAACAATTATTATACCGACGTTTATAATTAAGGAACTTCAGGAACTTGCCGATTCAGCCAGTGAAATGAAGAGACAGCGAGGCAGACGCGGACTTGATACCCTGAATAAATTGAAAAATGACAGCAATTTTGATGTCAAGGTTTATGATGTTGATTATCCTGACATAGAAGGGGTTGATGCAAAGCTTGTAAAGCTGGCATCTTCAATCGGAGCAAGGATTCTGACAAATGATTTTAACCTTACAAAGGTTGCAGAGGTTAAAAATGTTAAGGTGTTGAATCTTCACAATCTTGCGACATTGATGAGAGCCAAATTGATGGCTGGCGAAACACTCCAGCTTAAGGTTGTGAGAGAAGGTAAAGAACACGGTCAGGGAGTTGGCTACCTTGAAGATGGTACAATGGTTGTTATAGAAAATGGCGCAAAACATATTGGAAAGACAGTGGAAACTGTTATAGATAGTACCATCCAGACAGTGAGTGGCCGCATAATTTTTGCCAAGCTGAAATGACTGGATGTATTATTGTCGCCGCAGGCAGAGGCACGCGCTTCAAAAGCAGAATGCCAAAAACTTTTTTTCTATTAAAGGATAAACCATTGCTTCAATACAGTCTTGAAACATTTTCAAAGTGTGAAGCAATAGACGAAATAGTCCTGGTTGTTCAAAGGCGATTTTTAAAAAATAAATATGTTTTGAACTGGAAGAAACATTTTCCAAAGATAAAATCTTTTGTTGCCGGAGGCGAATTCAGAGAAGAATCTGTTTTAAATGGACTGAAAAAATGTTCGAATAATTGCGAGGTGATTCTCATTCACGATGGCGCAAGGCCATTTTTAACCTGCAATCTGATTAAAAGGGTGGAAGAGGCTGCTTTGAAATATGGCGCCTGTATTCCGGTATATCCGGTCAATGGGTCTGTAAAGATTGTGAGAAACAGAAAACTTGCCGGAACGATATATGAAAAGGATGTGGAAATTGCTCAGACCCCTCAGGGTTTCAGAAGAGATATTCTTGAAAAAATCTTTAAAAAATACAGAAAAGAATTGAATAAATTTCCTGATGAATCGAGTATGTGTGAAAAATACGGTTTTCCGGTTCACACAATAAGGGGTGAGTCAACAAATATTAAGATTACAAACCGACAGGATTTGAAAATTGCACTTGCCCTGCTGGCAGAAGACCATTGAAGATTTTTACAGGGGGAGATTAATATGTCCAAAAGCGGTGTTTGTTTTCCTCAGGGCTTCATAAGCGCAGGTATCAACTGCGGAATAAAAAAAGCCAGAAAAGACCTTGCTGTTATCATCTCTGAAAGAAACTGTGATGTAGCCGCCTGTTCAACAACAAATAAAGTGAAATCATATTCTCTTATCTGGTCTTTGAAAAATATAAAAAATCCAATCAAAGCAATCCTCATTAACAGCGGTAATGCAAATGTTCTGAGTGGAAGCAATGGATGGGAAACTACATGCGAAATCATGAAAAAATTTGCTGAAATTGTTGGCGTCAGCACGGCTAATGTGCTTTTTGCCTCAACAGGTGTTATAGGTAAGCCTGTACCTGCGGAAAAAATTACCGGCAGCCTTGAAAAACTGGTTTCCATGGCTTCAGAAACAGGTGGCACAGATGCCGCTGAGGCGATTATGACAACTGACAGATTTTCAAAGCAAATAGAAATTGAAACAAAGATTACAGGAAGGAAAAAAGACTGTTATGTAAGGATCGGCGGTATGGCGAAGGGTGCTGGTATGATATGTCCTAACATGGCAACAATGCTTGCTTTCATCACAACAGACGCTGTTATTTCAAAATCTGCGCTCAAAAAGGCGCTTTCAAATGCGGTGGATAACAGTTTCAATATGATTACTGTTGATAATGACCAGAGCACGAATGACTTTGTTGTCTGTATGGCAAACGGACTTGCAGGAAATGAAACGATTCACGAAGGCACAGAGAGTTACAAAATATTTTGTGATGCCCTGTCAGATGCATGCGTATTTTTAGCAAAGAAAATTGCTGAAAATGGAGAGGGTTCTGATAAATTCATTGAGGTTAGGGTTGAGAAAGCATGGTCAAAAAAGGACGCAAGAAGAGTCGCAAAAAAAATTGCAGGTTCAAATCTTGTTAAAGCCGCAGTCACAGGCGCCTGGCCAAACTGGGGAAGAATTGCTGCTGCTGCTGGTTCTGCCTGCAGCAGATTCAACCCTGAAAAGATGAAGATTTGCATAGGCAAATATCCTGTTTTTGACTGTGTACCCTGCGAGATTGATGAAACGATTTTGCGGGAAGAATTATCCAAAAAACAGATACTCATCACTGTCAGTCTTAATGGTGGAAAAGAAGATGCAATCGCATGGGGATGCAATCTTACAGAGGAGTACGTGAAAATTAACATGGAAAAAGAGTGAACTATGGCTGAAAAAAGAGACTACTACGAGGTACTTGGAGTAAGCAAAAGTGCCTCGCTGGATGAAATAAAAAAGGCTTACAGGGAACTTGCCTTAAAGTATCATCCTGACAGAAATCCGGGAAATAAACAGGCAGAGGAAAAATTCAAGGAAATTACTGAGGCATATGAGGTGTTGAGTGATCCTGAAAAAAGAAAGACTTACGACCAGTTCGGACATGCAGGGTTCGGTCCTCAGGGGTTTGACTGGAGGCAGGATTTTGGAAGGGTCAGGATGGATTTTTCAGACCTTTTTGGTGATTTTTTCAGCGATTTCTTTTTCAATATTTTTGAAAGAGAGGATGTTCAAACCCGCAATCGCGGGGAAGATGTGGAAATGAGAATTTCAATTCCACTGAAAGAAATCATAAATGAAACAGAAAAAACAATCAATGTTTCAGTTTATGAAAAATGTCCTGTGTGCAATGGAACAGGTAGCAGAAGTAAGAAAAATCCTGTGGAATGTTTGCAGTGTCATGGAACGGGTAAGGTTGTTTATCAGCAGGGATTTATTTCCATAGGTCAGACCTGTCCGAGGTGCAAAGGGCAGGGAAGTGTTGTTGTGGACCCGTGTATGAACTGTCGCGGCACAGGTCGCGCAAGGGTTATGCACAGGATAAAGGTTAAAATCCCTGCTGGCATTGAAACTGGTACATCTCTTCGTCTCAGGGGAATGGGAAATGCAGGCGCAAGAGGTGGTGAAAGGGGTGATCTGTATGTCACTGTTTTTGTTGAAGAAGATGAATTTTTCAAAAGAAGAGGATCAGACCTTTACTGTGATGTTCCCATAACAGTTACAACCGCTGTTTTAGGAGGAGAAATAGAGATTTCCACTTTATACGGTAAGGTCAGGGCAAGGGTATCACCTGGCACTCAGGATGGAACAATTCTCAGACTGAGAAATCTTGGTTTACCAAGGGGTTCAACAAAAGGAAGTCTTTTTGCGATTTTGCGGGTTATCCTTCCAAAAAACATGTCAAGGGAAGAGAGGCGGCTCTGGGAACAGCTTAAATCTGTTGAGGATGAGAGAAATTATCCAGAGGTTTTGAAATATCGCCAGAAAACTTCTGGCATTTGAAGAATGGAAAAAGTTTTTGTTCTTAATTCCAGATACAAACCAGCCGGCGACCAGCCACAGGCAATTGAAAAACTTGTAGAAAACCTCAATAAAAATGCAAAATGCCAGGTTTTACTTGGAGTTACAGGCAGCGGCAAAACATTTACCATGGCAAATGTCATTGCAAGAGTTCAGAGGCCGGTTCTTATAATATCTCACAACAAGACACTTGCCGCTCAACTGTACAGTGAATTCAGGGAATTTTTTCCTGAAAATAAGGTCAGATATTTCGTGAGTTACTACGATTATTACCAGCCAGAAGCCTATATTCCTGCCACAGACACATATATTGAGAAAGATGCTTCCATCAATGAGGATATTGACAGGTTGCGTCTCGCCGCAACAAGCGCAATCCTTTCAAGCAGGGATGTTATTGTTGTGGCAAGTGTTTCCTCAATATATCCTCTTGGTAGTCCGCAGGACCACAGAAGTATGATGCTGAATCTATCTGTCAGACAGAAAATTTCAAGAAAGGATATCCTGAGAAGACTTGTTGAAATACAGTATGAGAGAAACGATTTTGATATGACAAGGGGTAAATTTCGCGTGCGGGGCAATATTATTGAGATGATTCCCTCCTATGAAGAAACAGGTATAAGAATTACCCTGTTCGGCGAGGAAGTATCAAGACTTGAAAGATTTGAGCCATTCACAGGGAAAATTTTATCTCAGGAATTCCAGATTTCTGTTTATCCTGCGAAACACTTTGTCAGTCCACCTGACAAGATTGAAAGGGCCATCAGAACAATCAGGGAAGAACTCCAGATGCAGCTTGAAAAACTTAAAAAACAGGGAAAACTTCTTGAAGCCGAAAGACTTGAAACCAGGACAAAAAACGACATTGAGATGCTTTCAGATCTGGGTTACTGCCATGGTATAGAAAACTATTCCAGGCATCTGGCGGGTCGACTTCCAGGAGAAAGGCCTGAATGTTTGCTTGATTATTTCCCTTCTGATTACCTTGTTTTCATAGATGAATCTCATATGACAGTGCCTCAGATTCGCGGTATGCATGCTGGTGACAGATCAAGAAAGGAGACCCTGATTGAATACGGTTTCAGACTGCCCTCTGCTCTTGATAACAGACCTCTGACCTTTGAAGAATTTGAGTCCATGATAAATCAGGTTATTTTTGTCTCAGCAACTCCGGGTCCATATGAACTTGAAAAGATAGGGATAAAAAAGCTCGGAGAAAAATCACCTCTTCTTGTTGAACAGGTCATCAGACCAACCGGTCTTGTTGACCCTCCTATCAGGGTACTGCCCACTGAAAATCAGCTTGATGACCTTGTAAAAAGGATTCAGGAAAGAATCAGGAAAAAACAGAGGATACTGGTTCTTACAATAAGCAAGCAGCTTGCTGAACAATTGAGCGATTATCTGAAAGATTTGAAGCTGAAGGTTATGTATCTGCATTATGAGATTGACACCATTGAAAGAATGGAAATCCTGAGAAAATTGAGAGATGCGACATTTGATGTTCTTGTCGGGATAAATTTACTGCGAGAAGGGCTTGATCTGCCTGAGGTAAGTCTTGTTGCGATACTGGATGCTGATAAGGAAGGGTTTTTAAGGTCAGAAAGATCTCTCATTCAGATAGCAGGAAGGGCATCAAGAAGCATCGATGGAGAGGTTGTTATGTATGCTGATAAAATAACAGATTCCATGAAGGCAGCCATAGATGAAACAGAGAGAAGAAGGAAAATACAGCAGGAGTATAACAGGCTTCACAATATCACTCCGAAACCCGTTGTAAAACCCATATATCAGACCATAGCCGATATCATTGGAAGCAAGAACAAAAAAGAACAGGAAATGCTTCTTGCTGAAGAGGAGGAGTTTTACGGCAAAAATCTTTCAAAACTTATCAAAAAACTTGAAAAGAAGATGATGGTTTCTGCAAAACAGCTTGATTTTGAAACAGCCATAAAATACAGGGAAAAGATAAAAAGATTGAAGCAGGAAAGGTGAAAAAGGCGATGGCGTTTATTATGTTATAATTTATAACAAATTTTTTCGGAGAAAAAAATGAAAATAGGAAGATTCAGGTACAGGGATAGCATTTTCACCGGAATAGTTGAAAATGACAGGGTTTATTCCATTGGTGATATGCCTGTGGAAAAAATTATTCAGGATAACCTGATAGAAAAAATCAGTTGTCTGAAAAATGAGGAAATTCCAATTGAAAGACTTGAATTTATGCCCCTGTTGAAACCAGGAAAAATCATCTGCCTCGGTCTGAATTACAGAAGCCATGCGGCTGAAGGAGGCTGGATTGTTCCAGAGGAACCTGTTTATTTTGAAAAATCCTCCTCGTGCGTCATTCCTCATATGGCAGAAATCCACATTCCTCAGGATATTGAAAGAACTGACCCTGAGGTTGAACTTGCTGTCGTAATTGGTAAAGTCTGCAAAAATGCGGATATCAAATTTGCTGAATCATGCATTGCAGGATATACAATTTGTAATGATGTCACGGCAAGGAGTTTGCAAAGGATGGATCAGAGCAAAAAATATCCATGGTTCAGGTCAAAAAGCATGGACACATTCTGTCCGATTGGTCCATGGATTGTTACATCCGACGAAATAAACTGGAATGATGATTTGAAGATTGAACTGAAAATAAATGGTGTGGTCAAACAGAGTTCCAGAACAAGCAGCATGATATTTCAGATTCCGGAAATAATAGTTTCCATCACAAGATATCTGACACTTTATCCGGGAGATATCATCTCAACAGGCACACCCGAAGGTATCAGCCCGATAAAGCACAAAGATATCGTTGAATGCGAAATTGAAAAAATAGGTATTCTTAAAAATCCAGTGGTATCAAATGGGCACGATACTTCATCTTAATCCAGAAACCGATCAGGAAATAACTTCAAAAGTTATTGAAATCCTTAAAAACTCAGGTACTGCCATAGTACCCACAGACACAGTATACGGCATTGTTTGTGATGGACTTAACGACCCTGCAAAAAAAAGTATTTATCTGATAAAAAACAGACCCGAATCAAAACCCCTCATAGGATTTATAAACAGCATTGAAAAGGCTGAAAAACTTGCCTTTATTCCTGAGAGATTTTTGGGTTTTATTCATAAACGCTGGCCCGGAAGGAATACCTTTGTTTTCATTTCAAAAACAGAGATCAGTTTTATGGTTGATTCAGAAAAAAAAATAGCCCTTCGAATACCGAATACCAGTTTTATCAGTCATATCTGTGATAGTTTTCAGATTCTTGCTTCAACAAGCGCAAACATATCATTTCACAGAAGTGTTTCATCAATTGACAGATTGGAGCCAGAGATTATTGAAAGGGCTTCAATTACTGTTGACGGAGGTACTATTTTTGGACAGGAATCAGCAATCTGGGATATGACGCAGGATACACCAAGGCTCATCAGAGGCAGGATACTATTTGTTTGTTCAGGCAACTCATGCAGAAGCCCAATGGCGCAGGCTATCCTGCAGCAACTTGTCAGCAGTTCAATTCAGGTTATTTCTGCTGGAACAGAATCAAACTTCTATGGTAGTATTTCTGAAGAAGCATTTTGTGTTTTGAAAGAAACAGGTATGGAAATGGATAAGAAATTTGTTTCAAAAAATATGACAGAACAGATGATTGAATCTTCTGACCTGATCTTTGCCATGGAGGAAAAACATTTAGAAAGAATTTTGAAGATGTTACCTGATGCTTACGATAAAACTTTTGTTCTCAATGTGCCTGATCCAGCAGGCGGAAATATTTTTAAATACCGGCAGATAAGGGATATAATCAAAGAAAGAATAACCAATTTTGTTCTAACAAGGATAAAAACATGAAAATAGGTATAGCAAGCGACCATGCAGGTTTTGAAATGAAAAGGTACCTTATTGCATATCTGAAAAAAGAGGGATACGAAATCATGGACTTTGGGCCTGAAATACTTAAAAAAGTTGATTATCCTGATTTCGGGATGAAAGCAGCCAGGGAACTTTCAGAGGGCAGAATTGACAGGGCAATCCTTGTCTGCGGAACAGGGATTGGCATGAGCATTGCTGCAAACAGATTTCCCCGAGTTCGAGCCGCGCTCTGTTATACTCCTTTTCTGGCAGAGATTGCCCGCATTCATAACGATGCAAATGCCCTTGCACTTGGAGGAAGAATCATAGCAAATGAACTTGCCTGCGAGATTGTAAGGGTTTTTCTTGAAACAAAATTTGGTGGAGGCAGACACCTGAGAAGGATACGGAAAATAGATAAAATATGCCAGAAAGGTTTTTAAGATGACAGAAAAAGATATTCTGGAAATCTTTAAAAAAACCGGCGCAATAATGGAAGGCCATTTTCTGCTTTCTTCAGGGCTTCACAGCGACAGATATTTTCAGATGGCAAAGGTTCTTCAGTATCCTGAAATTGCAGGGGTTCTTGCAGAACAGCTTGCGGCAAGATATAAAAGCGCAGACATTGATGCGGTTATTGGTCCAGCGATAGGCGGAATAGTTCTTTCATATGTGCTTGCTGAAAAGATGGGTGTAAGATCAATGTTTGCTGAAAGGGAAAACGATATTATGTGTCTCAGGCGCGGTTTTTTCATAGAGAAAAACGAAAATATTCTTGTTTGCGAGGATGTGATAACAACCGGAAAATCGGTTTCAGAGGTTATTCAGGTTGTAAATTCATACGGTGGGAAGATTGCAGGAGTCTGCTGTCTTGTTCAGAGAGGACAACACAACCTCCAGTATCCTGTTGAATATCTGCTTAAGACTGATGTTAAAAATTACAGGCAGGAAGATTGTCCATTATGTAAAGAGGGAAAACCTTTAGTAAAACCGGGTAGCAAAAAATTCAATATCTGAGTTTTCTCAGTTGTTCCTCATTAAATCCGAAATAATGTCCGATTTCGTGAAAAAGCACTTCTTCCACTTTTTGTTCCAGTTCATCTCTATCTTTACAGATTTTTTCAAATGCCTTTCTGTAAATAATTATTTTGTCCGGCATAACCAAATTATAGTTTGTTCTTTTTCCATAAGGGACCCCGTGATAAAGCCCCAGAAGCCTTGTTGAATTTCCGTCCTCAACAAAAAACTCAATGTTTTCAAGTTTTTTCCTGAAGAACTCTGGCAATTTTTTTAATTTCTGATAAACTATCTGTTCAAGGTCTTTTTTTTCAATTTCCATACGAAAATTTTATCATAACGGAGGCTAAACATGCTAATAGTTGGTGAAAGAATCAATGCGACGAGAAAAAAAATTGGTGAAGCGCTTGCCAGAAAGGATGAAAAATTTTTCTTAAAAGAAGCAGGAACACAGATTCAGTGTGGAAGCGATTTTCTTGATCTCAATGCTGGAACAGGCTCAAACAAAGAAGCAGAAGACCTTAAATGGCTGATTAATCTTGTTCAGGCCGCTCATTCGGATGTGAAACTCACCCTTGACAGTTCAAATACAGCTGTTTTAGCAGAATGCCTTCCTCTTGTTAAGAACAAGCCGGTTATGGTAAATTCCATAAATGCTGAGACAAAAAAACTTACAGAATTTTTGCCTTTGCTGAAAGATTTCTCTGATGTTTATATTGTGGCATTGACAATGGATGATTCCGGAATACCCACAACATGGGAAAAAAGACTTGAAATAGCGAAACTGCTTTATGAGAAACTGACAGAAACAGGCATAAAGGAAGAAAACATTTATTATGATGCGCTTGTTCAACCTGTTGGAACAGATGGCAATGCCTTCATAACATATCTGAAAAGTTTAAGAGCCATTAAAGAAGCGCTGCCGAAAACAAAATCCATATGCGGGCTTTCAAATGTTTCATTTGGTCTGCCGAGAAGGAAACTGATCAACAAATACGCCCTTGCCATTGCGATGTACGAGGGCCTTGATGCTGTTATCATAGACCCTGTTGAACCGGGTGTTCTTGAAGCAAGATGTGCGGCAGGAGTTCTCACAGGAACAGACCAATTCTGTATGAATTATATTTGTAACTTCAGAGATGGTAAAATATAATTGATCTGATAATTGATCGGGGCGTAGCGTAGTCCGGTTCAGCGCACCAGAATGGGGTTCTGGGGGCTGAAATTCAAAAGATGTTTTATGAATTTCAGGTGAGCGAAGTAAGACATTGCGAGCAGGCGCAGTAATGTCAGCGAGTG
>CAZHJN010000017.1:35531-40451 GCA_964532995.1 uncultured bacterium | reverse complement strand
AGATCAGTGGATTTGCGTGGTTTGAAAAGGAGAAAATTTACAGAAGACTGCCGGCAAAAAGCGTTTATAAAATTCCTGAGGCGGTTAATAATCTAGCGGATAACACGGCTGGCGGTGTTATAAGATTCAGGACAGATTCAAAAACTCTGCACATCCATGTTAAGCTGAGACAGATTGTGAACATGCCGCATATGCCTGCAACAGGTCACAGTGGTTTTGATTGCTATATCGGTGGGGTGAGAAAAGAGATATATATTTCAACCGCAATTCCTGATGTGAAATCTCGGGAATATAAAAAGAAGTTTTTTCAATTTGATGAAAAAAAGACAAGAAGCATCACTCTGTATTTTCCACTTTACAATGGAGTTGATGAGGTTCTGATAGGTATTGAAGCAGGAGCAAGAGTTTTCAGCCCTGAAAAATTTTCTTTTAAGGGAAGGATTGTTGTCTATGGAACATCAATTACACAGGGCGGTTGTGCTTCAAGACCGGGAATGTGTTATACAAATATTTTGAGCAGATGGCTTGGTGCAGAATTTATAAATCTTGGTTTTTCAGGAAGCGGCAAAGGAGAACCGGAACTTGCTCATCTGATAACGATGATATCAGGTGTAAGATGTATTGTGCTTGATTATCAGGCAAATGCTGGGGTTGAAACTTATATTTCAACACTTCCTGGTTTTCTTGAGATTTTGCGAGGAAGGTTCAAAAATATCCCGATAATTATAATTTCAAGACCTGCTGTTTCAATGTGGGCATTTGACAGCAAATCGAAAGATGCCTGGATGAAGGGATATAAGTTTCAGGAGGAACTGGTAAACAGGATTAGAAAACTGGGTGACAAAAATATATTTTCATTCTGTGGAAACAAACTTTTTAAAAAAATGTGGCAGGAATCAACTGTTGATGGAGGACATCCCACTGATTTCGGTTTTTTTACGATGGCAAATGGGCTGTATCCGATTTTAAAAAAGGTGCTGAAATAAAGGTTTAATCGGTGCAGACAGGTTTTATATGATTTGATAAGATTTCTGTAATCTCAACTTTACAGGAATCTGTTTGGAAGAATTCATGAAAACAAGTGTTCAGGCATCAGCCGGCGCACTTCTGCGTCTTAATATTATCTTGAAAATTTCCATTACAAGGATCAGTGGAACCGCAAGAACCAGAATACTGAACCACTCCTTGATGGTAATTGGTTCAATTTTCAGTATATTCTGCATAACAGGGATGTGCATACTCAGTATATGAACGCCCTGAGCAGCAAGAACGCTTATAACCAGAAACAGGTTGCTTTTCAGAGGAATCTTAAATGTTGAGATTGTTTCTGAACGACAGTTAAAAACATGAACATTTTCCATAAAAACCATCAGCATAAAAACCATGTTTCTGGCATGAATTTCAGTCATTTGAGTATGATTGATTAAAAAGTGCCAAAAACAGAAGGTGATGATGGCAATGACCGAGCTTGAAATGGCAATCTGTCTGACCATAATAGGATTAAAAATCTTTTCATCAGGTCTTCTCGGTTTTTTAAGCATGGTGCCAGGTTCTCCTGGTTCAAAGGTGAGGGCTTTGTCCTGAATTCCATTGGTAACAAGATTAAGCCACAGAAGTTGAACTGCAAGCAATGGCAATGGTAAACCGGCAATAACAGAGAGAACAAATAAAATAACCTCTGCTGCTCCTGTTGAGACAAGTAAATAAATAACTTTTCTGACATTGTCATAGGCATATCTACCTTCTTCAACCCCGGAGACAATGGAAGCAAAATTATCATCAACGATAATCATTGTGCTGACCTCTTTCGCAACATCTGTACCTGAACCAACAGCAACACCGATATTTGCTCGTTTAAGAGCGGGTGTATCATTGATGCCGTCGCCTGTAACCGCAACAAATTCACCATTCTTCATAAGAACATCGACAATCTGTAATTTTTGAACCGGCGAAACACGGGCAAATACATTTGTTGATAAAACAAGTTTCTCAAATTCTTTACCATCAGAAGACTCTGCCTGCAAAAGCATTTTTCCTGTTACTATCTGCTGATCCGGTTGAAGTATTTTCAGTTCTTCCGCTATATTTTTTGCAGTTGCAGGATGGTCACCTGTTATCATCAAAACTTTGATACCCGCCCTTTTACATCTTTTAATCGCCTCTTTGGATTCAGGTCTCAGAGGGTCAATGAAACAAACCATACCATAAAAAACCAGAGGAGGAATATCTTCTTTTGTGTGTGCTTTTTTTTGAAAATTTCTGTGCTCATCCCTTGCGAAAGCAAGAACTCTATAGCCTTCTGATGAAAGATTTTCAGCCTGTTTTAATAAAAGTTCTTTATTAACCGGTACGATATCACCATTTGTAATCATCCTGTTGCAAAAACCGGTAACAACTTCCACCGCACCTTTCACGCCAATAAATATCCTGTCATTTTTTTTATAAAAAGCAGCGGAAAATTGTCTTTCAGATTCATATGGGATTCTATCAATTATCTGAAAGTCTCTTTTGAAATTTTCCGGATGCATTCCCAGTTTGTATGCCATGCCAAGAAGCGCCACATCCATTGAATCGCCATGATATTTCCAGTTTTTTTCTTCCTTTCTGAGAGAGGCTTCATTGGATAGAACCGCTATCTCAGCCAGTTCTTCAAGAAATTGATAATGTTTTGAATCTATCGGAGTTTCAGGATTATCCTGGTCAAAAATTTGTCCTTCGCCATTATAACCCTGACCTGTTATTAAAAATGTCCTATTATCCGGAAAAATTATTTTTCTCGCTGTTTGCTGATTAACTGTCAGTGTTCCTGTTTTATCGCTGGCAATGACAGTGCAGCTGCCAAGACTTTCAACCGCAGGCAGTTTTCTGACAATAACATTGCGTCTTGCCATTCTTCTTGCTGCGATTGATAGAGCCACTGTGAGGGATACAGGTAGACCTTCAGGAATAGCAGAAACGATCAGGGCAACCGCAAAGAAAAATATTGAAGGCAAATCCATACCTTTCATTTTCAGAATAATTGCCACAACCACACTTATACCGATAATGAGTATTGCCACCTGCTTTACAAAACTTTCCATCCTTAAAACAAGTGGCGGCTTGGCAGATTCTGCTTCAGAAACAGTTCTGGCAATTTTACCTATCTGGGTTGAATCCCCTGTGGCAACGACCACACTTTGCCCCTTCCTGATATAACCGTTGAACCCGCAAAAGCCATATTTGTTCTTTCGATTAAAACAGTATCCTGTGGTAGAATACCGACATTTTTGTTTACTGCAACAGATTCACCTGTTAGGACGCTTTCATCAACTTCAATATTTGATGTTTCTACAAAGCGGATGTCTGCAGGAACCTTGTTCCCTGATTCCAGGTAAACAATATCCCCAGGAACAAGTTCTTCAGAAGATACTTCCTGTTTTTTACCATCACGTTTTACTATTGCCTTAATTTTCAATAGTTTTTGAAGTGCTGAAGCGCTTTTTTCAGCAGAGTATTCCTGATAGGCTCCAAGAGCACAGTTAATCACTATCACAATAAAAATAAAAATTGCATCCTTTTTATCTCCTATGCTTATTGAAGCCAGGGCAGCAAGAGCAAGAATTATTATCAGAGGATTCATCAGCTGATGAAGGATGATATTCCAGATTGTGGTCTTTTTTCCTTCAGGAAGTTTGTTTTCACCATAGACTTCAAGCCGTTTTTTTGCTTCAGTTGAAGATAATCCCTGCTGATCAACGTTTAACTTTTCATAAACGGTTTCAATTTTTATTGAATGCCAGAATTCTTCCTCAGGTTCATTCCTGTTTCCATTTGATGTTCTTTTCTGAAAACTGTTCAAAAACCGTTTTAAGTACATAAGTTCTCTCTTGGTGTAAAAAATTTTTGAAAAGATATTCTGTTTTGATTTGGTTCCACAATTATGCTTTTCGGTTTTTATTCTGAAGAATTTCGGAATAGTTTAACAGAAAAAAAAGAAAAATCAAAGAAATTCTGAAAAAGCTCGGATTATTTATAAAAAGAATTATCTGTTATGAACTAACAGATTGCTTTACTGAGATATAAAATTTTATGTCTTTGTGTTTTTTAGAATCCCTGTAATTATTTGATTTCAGTTCTGACGTTCCCCCCATTTCAGAGTTACTTTATAGGTGAACTGTTTTGTTGTTGCTGGTGGAATTTCAATAACATATCTTACATTTTTAATGTCAATCTGCTTATAATTACCATAATCCCCTCTATTTTCTATTGACCAGTACTGATGAGGAAAGTTTCTTGTAATCTCAACCCTTGCCGGAATATGCCTGTAATTTGAAACCTTTACAGTCCATTCCTGTTCTTCATCCCATCCAGCGATGTTTCCACTTTTATCAAAAACATAATTTAGTGTTTTATAAGCAGTCTTTTTCGGTTCTATTTTGATGTCTTTCGCAGCGCCAAGATTGAGCTCAACCTCCTGGTCAACAGGAATATATTTTGTTCTATCCTGTCCAATATATGAAAGCCTTTGGTTTTTATCTGCTATTTTGAAAACTTTTATCAGACCATCAGGCAGTGGTTCTTTTCCCAGAAGATGTGATTTTGAATTTTTGAAATGGATAAACCTGACAGTATCTTTACCAAATCTTGACTCATCGTACTTATAAAGATTTATCACAGGGATTTTATCCTGAGAAAAAGAAAGAAGTCTTTTTGTCCATCCATCAGGGATTGTCTCTGTTCCTTCAATTGTATAAAGAAAATACTCAGAAAGGCCTTCTTTTTCAATTCTCTTTTCAATCATTCTATCAGATGCCTGTGCAAGCATAAACTTACCTTCTCCCAAAATTTCTCTAGGTGGTAATGGTTCCTGGGGTCTTCCGTATGGCGGATATCTTCTGGCAAGATTTGCTATCTCATCGAGAAGATGAATTTTTCCAACTA
>CAZHJN010000017.1:0-35431 GCA_964532995.1 uncultured bacterium | reverse complement strand
GGATATCTTCTGGCAAGATTTGCTATCTCATCGAGAAGATGAATTTTTCCAACTATCAGACGAACCTGAGCGTTTTCGTAGTCCTCGCCGCTTCGGTTTTTTACTTTTACATAACCTTCAAGCTTCATTGTTTTTTCATCCTGAGAAAGTGTTGCAATGTAATAAGCCTGCCATGAAATTCCTGATGTGAAGTAATTTACTTCGCACGGAACCTTTCCTGAAATCTTTGAAAGGATGTTCCATGTGCCGAGTCCTGTTATTCTCGGAGAAAAATAAAGATCAGTAACACTTATTTTGTCCGCATCCTTCAAAGGATAAAGATCAAGAGATGTTGGGTCTATCAGGGTGTTTGCCCAGGAAAACTGAAGTTTGTTATCACCTTTTTTCATTGTAAGGGTTCTGCTTTCTCTCACTAAAGTCAAATCTGCTGAATTGTAAATTGTCAGCTGAACTTTTTCTCTGTCAGGTAGTGTCACAAGATCTATTTTTCCGTAAGAAAAAGCACACAGGATTAACACAGAAACAAAAACAATTTTTCTATTCATCTTACATTCCTCCTGTGATAGTGAAATGTTACTGTTTCTTTTGATTTTGGTGCAAGCTTAATATTAAATTTAAGTATATTTGCATCTTCCTTTTCATAACCATGGCTTGCTTCTTCCATATCCCACTCTCCAGGAATTTCCTGAATGAGGGTAAGGTTTGCTGTACTATCTTTGAAGTTTTCAATTTCAACCCTGATTATTTCGTCTGTATCGTACAGTACAATTCCACCACCGTTATTTCTGCGAACATTAATTTTTATATCCTTAATCTTCCTCTGGGTAACAACAATATCTCTGCTATCACCAACATAAAGAGCAAATTTTTCTCCGGGTGGAGTGTATCCGGCATTGTCTTCACCAAGGAAAATGGTGGAACCACGACCATCATCCTGAAATACTCTTGTTTTTCCATACCATAGACCAAATTCTCCAAGGGCTGATTTTCTGTCATTTTTTATTTCATATATTACAGGAATTCCAACATTTCCCATAACTTTTTCAGGATCCCACGGAAGAATTCTTGCGTCAAAAGTGAGTTTTTTTTCAATCGGAATATTGTCCTTTGAAAGAAGCAGCATCTGTTTTGTTTCTTCATGGGCAACTGATTTCTCAAAAACCTCTCCATAATCAAGAAGGATTTTAGCCATTGAAAAATCCTCGCCTGAAAAGTTTCTCAAAATAAGATGGGATTGAAAATTGACCTTTGTTTCGTCTTTGTCTGCAACCAGTCTGTATGTAATAAGGCGGTCAATGTTTTTTAAAAGATAACTGATTCTGATTTTTTCTTCGTATGCCTGCGGGCTGTAAATCTGCCAGACAAGTGCATTTTCGCCTGGCGGATAGCTGACACTTATGAGTTTTACTTCTTCTGGATGGTCAAGTATTTTTATTCTTATTGAATCAGGATCCACGCTTACTCCTGTCCAGGAAAAGTCAACCTGGTTTGTGCCTTTTTGAAGGGTTAAGACTCTTTCCTCCTCAACAAGTGTAAAATATGGGTTGTCAAGTCTGATGACAGTTTCTTCTCTTTCCGGAAGAGCTACAAACTTTGTTCGGGCTGATGCATCGCCGGATAAAAATATAATTGTTATTGCCGCAAAAATTAGCCAGATTTTCATGAAAGCCTCCTTTTATGGTTTTTCTGTTTTTGAACTATTAGACATAAAATAGAAAAAAAAGTTCCCTAAAAACTGAAATCATTGATTGCTTTTATTATCGCCGGATAACTTTTTTCCCATGCACCTGGCGGCATGTTCTCTGATATCTGTATCCAGATTCTTCCTGTTTTTCCGCCCTGTTTCAGAATTTCCATTGTTTTTTCATAGATTTCATTCCGGGATTTTAGATGAACAGAAGAAGGAAAGTTAACAAGCAATCTTGTTTCGGACCAGAGATTGATTGCATCGGCAACAGAAGTGTCGTTATCAGGGGGAACAGACATTGAATCAATGAGCGTAACTGTTGATTCTTTTATTGCCTGCCACAATGGTTTCAGGTCTCCATCCATATGAACACCGATAAGTATTCCTGTTCCATCAAGAATCTCAGCGCACTGGTTGTAGACTGGCATACAGTATTTTCTGAAATATTTCTCGCCTATCATTGGAGCTGTGATATTGTCTCCAAAAATCACATAGGGTATCTCATAGTTTTTTGCAGCATTTCTGACAATCAGAAAAATTTTTTTGTGAATCTCATTCATTGTTTCTATCACCTCTTCCATCAGGTCTGGAAAATCAACAAGATGCTGACATAAATCGTCAATCAACACCCATTGTATCCAGAGCTGCTGATACGCTGTTCTTCCAAGAGATGTATGTGGAAGTCCATCGTTTCCAAGAATCTTCAGGTCATTGAGAAATATGTCAGGGTTTTCCCTGACTATGATATTTTTCAGAAAAAAAAGGAAAACCTCGTAATCTTTTTTTTCTTTGAGAAAATGTTTTTTTATGGAAGCGCCGCCTATTATTTTTTCAAAAAGAACCTCTTCAAAAATAGACCCAACAGGTGTGTGAATGATATGTCTTTCGCCCCTTGTATTATTTCTTTCAAATCTTATTTTTTCTGAGACACAATCAGGGGTTATAAACTGATGTACCTGAGTCCATTTCAAAAGTCCGAGATTATCTCTGCCCAGAAGTTTCCAAACTTCTTCATTTGGATTGATGTTATAGTACTGGACAAATGGAACTTTATCAATACTCTTACCCTTGAGCACATTGAGCATTCTTTCTATTTTTGTCATATTTTGTTTTCTGTAATTAGCAGGGATTGAATTTTACCTGTGTATAGAATAAACTATCCCATACTGGAATTCAAACCTTAAACCTTAAAACGGCTGCAATTTTTTGCAGGAGAAAAAATGGGATTTTTTGAAAAAGCCTTCCTTGATATGCCTGAAGATGAAAAGGAAAACTTCTACAAAAGCATAATAATGAATATGGAAGGCGACTATGCTGCCAGGAAACGTGTTGAGTATTACAGGACAAAACTCAAGCATATGGGTAATAATGTTTATATTGCTCCGTAATAATAAAAAACCCTCAATATGTAAGTTTTTACGATGATGTTTACATTTCTGATCACTGTATTTTGACTGCAACATCTGAAAAGGGTATTGTACTTCATCAGGGTGTCAGGTTAAAGTATGGTGTTTATCTTGATGGTGAAACTTCAGAAGGATACATCAATATAGGTAAGAATGTTTACATTGGAACAGGTTGCTGTTTGCACGGACATAAAGGTCTTGAAATTGGAGATTACAGTCTTCTTGCACAAAATATCACCATAACGCCATATTCTCATAAGTTTGATGACCCTGAAAAACTTATACGGGACCAGGGTGGTTACAGCAAAAAACTCACAATTGGTAAGGATTGTTATATCGGGAAGAATGTTTGTATACTTTATTGTGCTGACATTGGAGAAGGTAGTATCGTAGGAGCCGGTTCTGTTGTTGTTAAACCGGTTCCAGCTTTTTCAGTGGTTGTTGGAAATCCTGCAAAGGTGATAAGGAAAAGGGGTGTTGTAAAATCTGAAAAATTACAGGGAGGCTGAATATGAAAGGTTTGAAATTATTACCGCTGATTCTTATTGTGCTTTTTTTCAGAATTGCAAATTCGCAGGTTGTTGATGAACCTCTTGGTGCGAGATATTCACTTGGTATGACCATGTGGCATATGGGACATAACCCTGAAATGATTGTTAAATTTCACAGCTGGTTGAAACAATCAGGGAAAAAACCTGAAAATCTGCTTTCTTCCTCAATGTTAAAAGCGCCTCCTTCCCTTTTGCGGATTCTTATTGAACCAGAGCTTCTCGGGGATGAAAACCTTGGGGGGTGGAAGGTAAAGGGTGATTATATCACAAGTGGAGCAACAGATGCAGGACCGACTGTTTCCATTCCTGTCTCATTACCGAAAACAGGTCTTTACAGATTCTGGCTTTTATATGATGCAAGAACTAATTACCGGGCAGTTACCTTTATAAGGTTTTACAAAAAAGGACAGGAAGCAGCCGGTCCATTATTTCAGCCTGATGAATTTTATGACATCCCTCCTGAAAAGGATGGACCTGTTTGGAAAAATATGCTTGTTGAGCTTCCGGAAGGTGAATTGATTGTAAAACTCGGCCATGTGACACGCTGGTGGCATGGAAAAGGTGGATATGATACAAGGAGGGTTGACTGTTTTTATATTACTGAAGAGATATGGGCTGATCCACCTGATCCACAGTTTATCAAAACAGTAATGAAATCAGGTAAGCAGCCATCTGTTCAATATACTGAATCCATCCCGTTTAACAGAGATGATTATGAAAAATGGAAGTGGTGGCAGATAAGACCGGTATCATGGGAAGATGCAGGAAAACAACCAGAACTTTTTAACCTGAGCAAAAAATTCTGGGAATCAGTTATCTCTGAATTAAGTAATAAAACATACGATGAAAAGAATCTCCCTGACTACAGAGAGCCAGAAAGGCAGGTTGTTTTCAATGAAATATGGAACATGGTTTCAAATCCAGTAAGGGCTAAAAGACAGATTGAAACATTACAGGCAGATATTTCGAGAAAAGTTCTTCCATATCATTATGTCTGGCATGATGTTGCCAGTAACATTGAGGGCTTAAAACCTGATGGTAATTATAAAGGAACAAAATATGAATCCTATGGAAACTGGTATGGAAGTCCTGGTTGTTTAATGGCAGGCTGGGGCAATCCCAGAGGTACAGTTTCAACATATGTTGATGTTGCTGAGCCCGGTAAATACTATTGCTGGATATTATCGAGTTCAACAAATCTTTCATATACGGCACCTTATTTTTGTAAAGCGTATGTTGATGGAGAAGAACAATTTGTCTATCACCACCAGGGTAAAATTCCGAGTATCTGGATGAAGATGGGAGAAATAGATGTTAAAAAACCAGGTAAAGTTAGGTTCGATTTTATCCTTGATAATTCTGGTTCTGGCGGAACATACAGAAGAATCTATACCCTTTTTCTCGTTGATGATCCAGATTATGTTCCTCAGGGAACAATCAGACCACCCTGGACAATCCAGATGTACAGAGAAAGGGCAAAAAAGACAGGTGCAAAAGAAACCGATAAACTTGCTGTCTGGATACAGCAAAATCCTTACAGAAGGCTTTCTCAGGAAGTCTGGGCTGAAAAGATATCTGCAGGGGATTCCTGGCCATATGAGATTCTGTCAGGTAATAAAAGGATAAAAGAATTTTATATGGCAAAAGATATGGTTAAGTCTGTTTCACTGGGTATCAGAAATCTTACTGATGAACCATTAAAACTGGATATCAGTGTGGAACCACTGAAATCGGGTTTGAAAAGCTTTCCTGAAAGTATACAGTGGCGTGTTCAGGCATTCATTCCGTACGGAGCAGACAGGCAACGATGGACTCCATTTTTTCTTTTAAGAAGGCCCTATTTGTATGTGCCTCCATTGAATGTTGCTGGTATCTGGATAACAGTCAGTACGAAGGGATTGCCTGGTGGTAATTATTCTGGCAGAGTAAAGATTTCAGGAAAGAATGTTGAAAGCTATGAGATTGTTCTGAATGTGAGAGTATCTGATTTAAAAATTAATCCGCAAAACCCTGTACTGGTTGATGGCTGGACAAAACCCCATGAAGGTGAAAAGTATCTCAGGGATTTTGTTGAACATGGTATGAATGTCTGGCCTGGCGAGATGACGAAAGAAGATATGAAAAAATATGGAATAAAACTTTTAAGACTCAGTGCACCGGCACCTGACAGGGCAAGAGAATTTGTTGAAAGAATAAAAAAATTAGGGCTTGATTACGAAGATTTTTTTGTTGGGGTACTTGATGAACCCTGTGGAAAAACAGAGACCGAGCTTATGCCTTTTATACAAAGAGCAAAAGCAATAAAAGAGGTGGATCAAAATGTAAGAATTTCTTTTAATCCAGGAGAGGCAGCAACACTTGCAACATTCCAGATTCTTGCACCTTATTGTGATTTCTGGGTGCCATACAGTTTACATGTTTTCTCACCATATTATGATAATCCGAAAAAGAAAGAGATTTATCTGAAAAAACCATGGATGTGGTACACAACACCATGCCTGTGGGATAAAACTGCAAGAGAGCCGGGTATCAGAACTGTTCCATCCCAGCCAGGAAATTGTGTTGGTGTTGCTTTCTTTGCTTTGAATTACCCGTGGAGAGACCAGTGGGATACAGCATATGAACATATTAATGATGCTTCCACAATGGGTTCAGTCATGTCAAGATATGGACCTGTACCAACAATCATCTGGGAAGAGATAAGAGAAGCAGCTCAAACTGCAAACCTTGCGATGATGGTGAGGGAAAAGCTTGGAGTAAAATTATTTGATGAGGTAAAGGAACCCGAGATCCAGAGACTTATTAAAGAAGGCACAGACGAAGAATTAATAAAATGGTTGGCCAATCACTGAAATGACCATCAAAGATGGATATCTTTTAATATACTGGTGTTTTGATGTTGCTGATGAAATTGACACCAGCATGCTTGAACATCAAATTGACTGGCAGGCAGAAAAAGCATTTCTCTCTGGAATAAGGATTTCACCGGAATATATCCAGTACAGAACCCCACCGGTTCTTTTAAAACTCGGAGAACAGAAACTTCCTTTTGGACTTAAAGCTTTTGTTGAAATGAAGGTTTATGAATTTGGAGTGATAACTGTTCGTTTCACATCAAAAATTGAGGGTGATCTTGAAAAACTGATCAATTTGAATCGGTTGATACAGGAAAACCAGGATATCAGGAATCTTGCGATTACCTGGATGAAAAAAGCGGTTGAAAAAATCCTGCCGGCAGTAACAAGACCTGCAAGGTTTCCTGAAACTGACTGGGAGGACTATGTAATTTTCTGGATCCATTCATTTGATCACAAGGTCAATGCTGATATCCTTCTGAACGATCACGGGGATTGTATAAGCAGAATTTTAAGAGCAGAGGAACAACAGAGCAGGGCAGAAAAAGAAGATGCTCTAAAATTTCCACTTTCTTATTATGGGGAGGATCTCACTCTTATTGACTGGGCTTCAGCTTTTGTGTATGATCCATGGAAGACCTATGATATTCTTGATGTTATAGAGTTTGCAGCGATACAGCTTCTGGAACTCCGGGTATACGATACAATTCTTGATAAGGCAATAGAGAAGGCATATGATGATCTGGCAGCACAGAGAAAAAGGAAGTTGAAAATAGTCACAATTTCATCTGTTTTGAACAGGCTTTCAAGAATCAAACTTGATATTTCCGATGTTATGGACAGGCTTGAAAATTCCTTAAAGCTTGTGGGCGATCTGTATCTTGCAAAGGTGTATGCTGCAGCTTCAAACCGTTTTTATCTTGACAGGTGGAAGCTTGCAGTGAGAAATAAGTTGAATGTCATAGAATCCTTGTATGCAAAACAATGGGAAAGGTTTCAGACCAGCAGAATGGTTGTTGCTGAAATAGCAATCGTGGTCCTTTTTATTATCGACATAATTTTGATTTTATTTGAATTCATCAGGACTAAATAATTACAGGAGGGATTATGTACGGAGGAATTACAATCAGACCTTCTAAACTTCTGTGCCTGATATGCTGCCTCGGAAAAAATCCTGCTGATCCCGGCGATAAAGAAATGGAAAAAATTCTTGAAATAATTAACAAAAGTCCTGATATTCCTGTCACATTGAGATGCAAAACAGGGGATATTTTTTCGTTCCAGAATGTCAAAGCCAATCTATCCACCAGCGAAAGAAAAAAGGATCTTGAGATACTCTATAAACTTGATCTTCCACCAGGAATCACTTTAACTGCAAGAATTCTTATTCTCAGGATTCTCAACAGAATCAAAACACTTGAAAACATCTGTTTTATGGATGGAAAACCATTGTGTGAAAATGCCGATAAAAAATATTATGAAAAATCAAGAAAACTTCAGCTTTCTTTAATTGCGCAGTACTGCAATGAGTTTTCAAAAAGTGTCCTGGCAGAAGAAGCAAAAAGGGAAAACATCAGAATAATTATTCCGCCGAGAACTGTGGAAGACCTGAAAAAAAGCAAGCAGGAGTCTTTGAAGTCTATGTACAGAGAAAAAAATTCAGGAATAAGAATACGACCTCATCTTCTCCTGTGCGCAATCTGTCAGTATGGTGGTGGAGTAAAAAGCGGTCAGGTATTTGATAATCTTCCTGAGTTGATGGAACTGGTGATAAAAGAACCCGGTGTAAAAATTACTCTGGTTGAAGGCGCTGACTGGATGATGTGTGCACCGTGCCCTTCATGGACTGAAAATAATTACTGTGTGCATTCACTTGGTAAATGCGGTCTGTCTAACCAGTTAAGGGATATGCGGGTGCTGCAAGGAGCTGGTATTGATTATGGAACAACGATATCCGCAAAGGAACTTTTTACATTAATACTTACAAAAATTCCATCAACCCTAAAAATCTGCAGGTTTGATAATCCTTCAACATCAATGTGGCATAGCGGCTGTGGAAAAAGAAAAAAAGGAAGTCCTGAATATGAGAAAGGTAGAAAAAAACTGATGAAAAAATTGAATTTAAAAGAGGTTCCATAGATGAAAAAGCTTATTTTATCCTGCCTGATCTTTCTTATCGTTGGAATTTTTTTTCTGACCGGTAATGCTATTGCAGAGATTGGATCGGATATCATCAGGCAGAGAATCAAAAAAAATCAGGGAGAAATTATCACTGTTGATACAGGACTTTATTTTTTCATCATAAAAGATGAATACGGCAATGAAACAAAATTTCTCGCACCGGTTGCCAGACTTGAAATGATAAAACCAGGAGACAGAGTGCAGGTCAGTTACAAAAAAACCACTGATGGAAAACTTAAAACCCTTGGAATAAAAAAGATGAAGGAAAAAAGAAAAAAACAATGCCATAGATGATTTACAAAAGCAGTAAAAGATGGTATCATTAAAAAGCCAGCCCGAAATTTTTTTTAATGTCAAAAAATCAGAAAAAAATGGAATTTATAAGGGAAAACTGCGGATTGGCGGGTATTTTCAGACATAATCAGGCAAAAGAAATCCTTTATACCTGTCTGTTTTCTCTACAGCACAGAGGTCAGGAAGCAGCAGGGATGATACTCGGCGGAGAAAAAGATGTCAGTTTATATGGAAATGCCGGGCTTGTGTCTGAAATTTTTACCCCTGGCGTTATGGAAAATCTGCATGGAAATTTTGGCATAGGACATGTGAGATATTCAACCACGGGTGGCAGCAGTTCAAAAAATATCCAGCCTTTTTCCATTGAATACAAAGGCAAAACACTGGCAGTTGCCCATAACGGTAATCTTACCAACAGCCGTGTTTTGAGAAAAAGACTTGAAAATCAGGGTTCAATCTTTCAGACGACAATGGACAGCGAGATCATACTGCATCTTTTTGTCAGATCAGGTGGCAAAGACATTAAGGAAAAACTTGCAAATACGCTAAGACAATTGAAAGGAGCTTTTTCTCTCCTTTTTTTCACAGAGGATAAGATTATTGCAGCGCGAGACGAAAATGGATTCAGACCTTTATGTCTGGGCAGGCTTGATGAAAGCTATATTATTGCATCTGAAACATGCGCCTTTGATCTGGTTGGTGCAGAATACCTGAAAGATGTTGAGCCAGGAGAAATGCTAATTTTATCTGATAATGGGATGGAAAATTATAGATGGGGAAGCAGGAAAAAAAAATCTCACTGCATTTTTGAATTTATCTATTTTGCAAGGCCTGACAGCACAATATTCACAAAAAGTGTTTACCTTACCAGGAAAACGCTTGGAAAAAATCTGGCGGGTGAATGCAATTTCACAGGCGATATGGTGATGCCGGTTCCTGATTCTGGTTCAATTACGGCAATCGGTTTTTCACAGGAAAAAGGCATTCCTTTTGAGTTTGGAGTTATCAGGAATCATTATATAGGAAGAACATTCATCCAGCCTCTCCAGAAGACAAGGGATTCAGGAGTAAGAATAAAACTGAATCCTGTGAAATCTGTTATTCAGGGAAAAGATATTATTGTTGTTGAGGATTCCATAGTAAGAGGAACAACCTGCAAAAATAGAATCAGGTCTTTAAGGGATGCAGGAGCAAAAAAGATATTCCTATGCATATCCTGCCCACCAATAGTTTCTCCATGTTATTTTGGAATAGATTTTCCATCAAAAGAAGAGTTGATTGCAAACAGAAAAAGTGTGGAGGAAATAAGGAAATTTCTGGGACTTGATGGATTGCACTATCTGAGTTTGAAAGGAATGCTGGATGCAATGCTGCTTCCTCCACAGGACTTCTGCACAGCCTGTTTTACAGGAAAATATCCGGTTAAACCTGATTATGCTTTTACCAAACTTCAGTGGGAGAAAAAAAATGGTTGTAATTCTTGATTTTGGTTCTCAGTATACCCAGTTAATAGCCCGTCGGGTCAGGGAGCTTAAGATATACTGTGAAGTATACCCTTACAGTGTTTCACTTTCAAACCTGAAAGGAAAAGATATAAGCGCAGTTATTCTATCAGGAGGTCCGGGTCATGTTACAGAATCAGAGATTTCTTTTTTGCCTGATACTGAAATTTTCAATGGAAACCATAAAATACTCGGGATATGTTTTGGGATGCAGGTGATTGCCAGGTTTTTTGGAGGAAAGGTTGAAAAAGGCACAATAAGGGAATATGGAAAGACAATTTTTTATCCTGAAAGAGATATAATTTTTGAAGATGTGCCCGATCGCACAGTTGTTTGGATGAGTCATTATGACCAGGTTTCCAAGTTACCTGATGGGTTCAGAATTATAGGAAGAACAGATAATTGCAGAATAGCCGCAATGAAAAATATTGATGGTTCAATTTATGGTTTACAGTTTCATCCAGAGGTTCTTCACACAGAATACGGAAAAACAATACTTAAAAACTTTCTCTACAGAATTTGCAATCTGAAGGCTGACTGGACACCTGCTTCAATGGTTGATATGGCGAAAAAAGAGATAATGTCAAAGATTGACACAGGCAGAGTCGTCTGCGCCATGAGCGGAGGAGTTGATTCCTCAACGCTTGCGGTTATTCTTAACCAGGTTGTCGGAAAGAGGTCTCTTGCTGTTTTTGTTAATCATGGCCTTTTAAGAAAAGATGAAGATATTGAGGTCAAAAATGCCCTTGGTCCAATGGTAAACATGAAGTATGTTGACGCTTCAGAGTTTTTTTTGAATAATCTGAAGGGGGTTTCTGACCCCGAGAAGAAAAGAAAGATTATAGGCGAGACATTTATAAGGGTTTTTGAAAAAGAGGCTAAAGATTTTGGCGCTGAATTTCTGGCGCAGGGGACACTTTATCCGGATGTTATTGAAAGTGTTTCTGCTTTTGGAGGACCAACATCAAGAATAAAGACCCATCACAATGTTGGCGGATTACCAGAAAAGATGAATCTTAAGCTTGTTGAACCTTTCAGGCATCTTTTTAAGGATGAGGTAAGAAAAATAGCAAAGGCAGTCGGGTTGCCTGAATATCTTATTCAAAGGCATCCTTTTCCAGGTCCAGGTCTTGCTGTCAGAATCATTGGAGAGATTGATAGAGAAAAAATAGAGATACTTAAAGAGGTTGATTTTATTTACATTGATGAACTGAGAAAAGCCAATCTTTACAAAAAAATATGGCAGGCATTTGCGGTTCTGCTTCCAATCAAAAGCGTTGGTGTGATGGGAGATCAGAGAACCTATCAGTATGTTGTTGCTCTCAGGGCAGTGACAAGTGTTGACGCAATGACAGCCGACTGGGCGAGAATTCCTCTGAAAGTCCTTGAGACAATATCAAACCGTATCGTCAATGAGGTTAAAGCGGTCAACAGAGTGGTTTATGATATTACTTCAAAACCGCCAGCCACAATAGAATGGGAATAAAATTCAGGATACTTTTTTTTGCAGATTTTTAATTTTTGTTATACCTTCCACAATAATAAATACAGCCAGTATTATAAGCACAATGCTTATGTTTCCCAGAAGCAAATTTTTCTGTTTGTAGAAACCGACTGCCTGATAAATCAATGCGCCAGTGGTTATCACAAGCATTATTAAAGCAGGAATAAGGGCGGTTAAGGAGTTTTTCTTTTTCATCATCAAAAAACAGCCGGCGACAAAAAGAACAAGTCCTGCCACAAGCTGGTTTGAAGCACCAAAAACAGGCCAGATTTTCTCCCAGGTTCCAAATGCAAGATACGACGCAAAAACCACTATACATAATGTTGTAAAATATCTGTTATTCAAAATTTCTATCCTGAAGGACTCGCCGAAGATTTCTGATGTGATATATCTTGTTATTCTCGTGGCAGTATCAAGTGTTGTCAGGACAAAACTGTTGACCATAATAATGGCAATTAATTTACCGGTGTCAGGGTTGAAAATTTTTGAAACAATTCTTCCGTAACCTGTTGCAAATGTTCCAATCCAGTTGCCCTTCTGCATCAGGTCAGGATAATTCAATTCCTGAAAAGGACTGTTCCAGTAAAGACCGGCGGTGACACACAACAGTACGACGGCCGCAAGGATGCCTTCTGTAAGCATGCTCCCATAACTGATATTTCGTGCATATTTTTCGTCAGGAATCTGTTTTGAAGTTGTTCCACTTGAAACGAGACTGTGGAATCCACTTATCGCTCCACATGCAATCATCACAAACATCATCGGGAAAAGAGGTCCTTTTGATGAATTGAA
Source organism: uncultured bacterium (assembly GCA_964532995.1). Taxonomy (GTDB): domain Bacteria; phylum Ratteibacteria; class UBA8468; order B48-G9; family DTJG01; genus DTJG01. The sequence continues at coordinate 22,659 of CAZHJN010000017.1, read as the reverse complement.
TGAAATAAAAAATGGGGTATTTGTTGAAGGATGTGAAATAATTATTCCAATGAATCCAAAGAATAGACCGAAAAACAGAATAAAAGAAGAGAGGTAATCTCTTGGTTGAAGAAGAACATTAACAGGCATGACACTTGCAACGAAGCTGTAAAGTAAGAGTAAAAAAATCCAGACTTTTACAGGATTTTCTCCGGGTATCCTGAGTGGAATATTTTTTCCAGCCATCAGGCACAGTGCAATCAAAACCAGGCAAAGCAGGGTTATGAGAACGATATTTGCGTTTTTCTTATAAACAAGGTAACCAAAAAGCGTCGCAATGAGAATGAAAGCAAATGAGGGAAGGACAATTCTTGGTTCTTCAACAAATGTTTTTGCGGTAACAGCAGCAAAGACAGCAATAACAAGTATCAATGTAAGCCATAGAAAAAGAGAAAAGATGATTTTGCTTCTTTCCCCGAGGATATTTTTTGTTATCTGTCCTACTGTTTCACCCTGGTGTTTAAGACTCAGGACAAGAGAGGAAAAATCATGAACTCCACCAAGGAAGATTGAACCCAGCACAATCCATAATAGCGCAGGGCCCCATCCCCACAGTACTCCAGCGATGACAGGTCCAAGAATCGGACCCGCACCTGCTATTGAAGAAAAATGATGACCGAAAAGTATAACCCAGTGTCTGGCAGGAATGTAATCAACGCCGTCATATCTGGTGTGAGCAGGTGTCTTATTTTCAGAGTTAACATCCCAGAGTTTTTCAAGATACCTGCCATAAAATCTGAAGGCAAGAAAGAAACTTACCAGTACCAGAATCAATAAAAATATCGTATTCATATGGACAAATTATACCAGATTTTTTCAGAATACTAAAATCTCTTCTATTTTTATCATGTGAAATTTTTTTATTCAAGCTTTTCAAGAAAACCTTCCGGCAATTCTGCAAGGAAAACCTGAGGAAAACCCGTGCGTGTGGATGTGAAAATAACATATTTACTGTCAGAACTGAGATACGGGTGAGAATGTCCTATTTCATAATTTGGCCAGAAACCACCCACCTCACAAACAAAAGCAAACTTTCCTGTTTTTATTGAACCAACAGCGATTCGCGGGGCACAATTACATACATCGCTTGCAGCATGTTTCCAGTACCATACGTCGCAACACCAGTATCTTCCGCATGATGATGTTGAGACATGTCCAAAATATAGTTCTGGCGCATGAGTAATAACCTGCGGTTTTTCACCACCAAACTTATAAAAAAGAAGATTCCCGCTTTTGTTTCCATCCTCATACGGCTGATCAAGGCAGGAGGAAGAATAAATGAAAGCTTCCTGTTTTTTCAGCCATGCTTCATGACCTGAAACACCGCATGGTATGAAAGGTTTTGCAACAGGGGCATCAATCTTTTCTTTTCCATCACGGCTGCAGATGTTTAATGTTACTGTTGCATCCGGATAGACTTTTCTGACATATCTTCCCACACGGCGATAACCATAGTTTTTCTGAATCAGAATCCATTTGCCATTTATTCTATCAAACCTCGGATGTGGGTTGCAGAAATCGGCGCCACTTATAATTATTGTTTCCTTTCCTGTTTCAATATCTATCACCACAACCTGATACTCGTTTTCAGCCGGTGTACGCTGATTGACAATATATCTACCATCACAGGATGCAGAGCCGAGTGTTGTAAAAATCTTTTTTTCAGGGAACAGGTAGACGACTTCGGTTTCAAGGGTTGAAAAACACAATCTCACCATCTCCCATTTATCCTTTTTCAGTCGGGGATAAAAGAAGAAATCTCCATACGACTGGGGACAGCTTCCCACCCAGTCAACACCATCGTCTATCCGCACGGAAAGGCGTTCATTGATATCAACGATCCATAGCTCGCCCGGGCAGCCAATTTTCATCGTGCGAAAAACAGCGATACGATTTTGTGGCGAACAGGCAGGGTCTTCGCAATAGATATTTGTTGCCATTGATACAATTCCTGTAAGCTGGACAATTCTCGTCCCTGACACAGGGTCATCCGGCCAGTATGCGGTTTCAGAAATCCATTTTTTCTCAGAATGTTTTTTCATATCATAATTTTTTTAAAGGCGACCATAAATTTTGCCATAAGTCTGCTTATGAGGCAAAATATCTATGTGAGAAAAGGAGGAAAGTATGAAGATTGTAATCATTGGTGGGACAGGTCATATCGGTACCAATCTTGTTAAGATGCTTGCGAAAGAGGATTTTGAGGTGGTGGTTGTTTCAAGGGGAATGAAAACCGGCTTTGAGAATCCCAAGGTGAAACCTTTTAAGAAAAACTATGATGCAAACAGTTATGAGTGGAACGAATTATTTAATCAGCTCAAACCTGAAGTGATTATTGATATTCTGGGCACATATGCTGATGTTGTTTATGAGTCAGCAAGAGTCAGTTGCAGACATTTTATTGTCTGCGGTTCTATCTGGATGTTTGGAGAGGCAAAGATTGTTCCGACTCCTGAAATTACTCAATCAGATTGCATTTTTGCAGGATATGCGAAGAGATATGCTGATATTCAGAATTTGAAAAAAAGAGCCAGAGAAGATGGGATTATTTTTACCGCAATTATGCCGCCAAATATATGTGGAGCAGGAAAAATCCCTCTTGATTGCTATGGTACCAGAAGTATTGAACATCATAAGAGCCACATGAAAGGTAGCCCGGTTCCACTGCCTGAACCAGGTAATACCCTTATTGAACCATGTGATGCTGAGGATGTGGCCAAAGGATTTTTCCTATCTGTGATGAACCCAGAAAATGCTTCTGATGAAATTTTTAACGTTGGCTCTGAATATGCTCTCACTGCAAAGAAATTTGTTGAAACCTATGGAAAGATTTACGGAGTCAAAATACCGATAGAATGGTACAGCTGGAAGGAATATTCTGAACAGATAAATCCATCTCCTGGTGCAAACTTCCATTTCAGGGCTCATATGTGCCCTGATATTTCAAAGATTGAGAAGAAACTTGGGTATAAGCCGAAATATACACCAGAAGAAACAATGGAAAGAGCGGTCAACTGGATGAAACAGAACGGATTGATTTAGAAAATGAGAATACTTATAATTGACATTGATACTTTAAGAGCCGACCATCTTGGTTGTTACGGGTACCATAGAAACACAAGCCCAAATATAGATGCGATTGCATCTCAGGGCGTTGTCTTCACAAATTACTATTGCTCTGACGCACCCTGTTTGCCGAGCAGGGCGGCTCTTGTTACAGGGAAACATGGTATACATACAGGAGTTATTAATCATGGTGGAAGAATGGCAGAAATGTTTCCGGAAGGAAAGGATAGGGGTTTTGCAGATAAATTAAGATACCGGTCTTTCTGGGGAATGCTTTCTTTCAATGGATACCGCACAGTCTCAATCTCAACCTTTGCTGGAAGGCATGGCGCATGGTGGTTTCATGCGGGATTGAATGAGGTTTATGATATAGGACTCAATGGGAGTGAATCTGCAGAACAGGTCACACCGATAGCCCTTGACTGGATTGACAGGAATGCGGAAAAAGACAACTGGTGTCTTCACATTCACTACTGGGATCCCCATACACCTTATAGAGTACCTTTGCATTTTGGCAATCCTTTTAAAAATGACCCTCTTCCTGGCTGGATCAATGAAGAAAAAATAGAAAAGTGGAAAAGATGTGTTGGCGGGCATTCTGCTCTTGATTATGGTATGTTTTCTCCTGCATCTATACGGTCAGACTTTCCACGCCATCCTTCAATGATTGATAATATGGAAGCAGCGAGAAAAATGATAGATGGATATGACTGCGGTGTAAGATACGCTGATGCACATATCGGTATGATTTTTAATGCTCTTGCTTCAAAGGGTATTCTTGATGAAATGGCCATAATTATTACTTCTGACCATGGTGAAAACCTTGGAGAACTCGGCTGCTGTTCTGAACATGGGACCTCTGATTACATAACGCATCGCATTCCATTGATTGTCAGATGGCCTGGAAAAGGAAACAGAGGCATTTATGATACTGGATTGCATTATAACATTGATCTGCTTCCCACGATTGCCGGACTGCTTGATATAAAATCCCCGGAAGATATTGATGGAAAAAGCTTTGCAATGGCAATAACCGATGGTATTGATTGCCAAAGAGAATTTTTGGTTTTGAGCCAGTGCTGCCATGGCTGTCAACGTTCTGTTAGATGGAAGGACTGGATTTATATCAGGACCTATCATGATTTTTATCATCTTTATCCTGAAGAGATGCTTTTTAATATAAAACAGGACCCCCACGAGCAAAAAAATCTTGCTGAAAAAATGCCTGAAATTTGTGCTGAGGCTGTCCACCTTTATCTGCAATGGTACGACGATATGATGAGAAAATCTCCATATCCTGTTGATCCACTCTGGCTTGTATTAAAAGAAGGAGGACCTTTTTATTCAAGGGGAAGACTTAAAGACTATTGCAAACGGCTTAAAGAAACAGGAAGATCCTGGGCAATAGAGGAATTAAAAAGAAAGCATCCCGGGGAGTTTAGATGAAACTGAAAGATAGTCTTGAAAAACTTGCGAACTGGTGGAACGGGAAAGAGAAAAGGCCGGTTGTCAGCGTGTCTATTTTTAATGATAAAAATTTTTTAAACCAGAACCATCTCTGGCCTGATGAAAATTCTTATCCTGATTTTTCAAAGATTGTGGATGCCCAGATTGAAAATACAGGAAAACTTGAGTATCCTGGAGTTTCATATCCGGCCCTGCCGCATCAGTGGGCAAGCCGTGGAACGCCGATGGTCATGTGCGCGTATCTTGGTTCAAGGGTAACCTTCGGTGATAATACAGTATGGTATGAAAAATTTATTGATGATTGGGAAAAAACAAAGATTGAGTTTGATGTGGATAATTACTGGGTTCAGATAAGCAGATTGCTTATGGAAGAACAATTGAAAAAAATTGACCGGGATATGCTTATCTGGATGCCAGATTTAGGAGATGCTTTGACCTGTTTTTCAATGATGAGGGGTGTTGAAAATCTTATGTTTGATATTATTGAGATGCCTGAACTGGTACTTGAAAAGATTGATGAATTTGTTGATGCCTGGATTAATGCTCACAGTTTTTTTTACTCCATTTATTCAAAAAAATTAAGTGGAGATGCCACATGGCTTTTGTGGGCACCAGGAAAGACATATGCATGTCAGAGCGATTTCTCAACAATGATTTCTCCAGCAATGTTTGAAAAATTCGTTGTTTATGAGCTTGAAAAAATAAAGGATTACCTTGATTACATTGCCTGGCATCTTGATGGTCCTGATGAGATTAAACATCTTGATATACTGCTTTCATTGCCTTATGTAAAAACAATCCAGGTTACTCCGGGTGCAGGAAGACCTCCGTGTGCTTCTGAATTATGGATACCAAATATCGGGAAAATACTTGAAAAAGGAAAAAATGTAATTCTTTATGCCGGCAATGAAGAACAATTTGAAACCCTTATAAAGCATTTTCCATCAGGAAGGGTTTATATTTCCTGCGGTGGTATCGATCCGGAGATAGAGGAACACAGAAATTTTCTTAAACGACTTGAACCCTATCTTTGACAAAAATCGCATAAAAATATAAAATTTATTGAAAAAAAGTTTTTTCAATTAACAAGAGGATGTCATGGAACTGAAAAAAGATGCTAAATTTGCATTGCTTGTACCAACAAGCATGGGTATCAGACTAACACCTGTGAACAATCAGCCCCTTCATTGCAGCACAAATTTTTTGATGCAGGCAACAAGCGCTGAAAGTAATGTTGCAAGTGTTTCTTCATACCTTGGGCTACCTGTAAAAATTCTTACTGCTCTTGTTAAGGATAGCCCGATAGCAAGATTTATAAAGGACAATCTTGAAAGCAGGCATATTACTGTTGAGGCTAAGGAGGTTCCTCAGGGAGGACCATGGGGATACAGGCACCAGATAAATTTTGCTGATACTGGATACGGGACAAGAGGGCCAAAGGTATGGAATGATAGAGCGGGTGAGGTTGGAAGAACACTGAAACCGGAAGACTTTGATCTTGAAAGAATTTTCGGGAAAGAGGGTGTTCGGATTGTTCATATGTCAGGACTTTTTGCAGCCCTTTCTCCTGAAACAGGAAGCTTCTGCCAGCATATAGTAAGAACAGCAAAAAAATATGGAACCAAAATTTCTTTTGATTTGAACTATCGAGCGTCTTTCTGGAAAAACAGAGAAAAAGAATTACGGGAAATTTTCACTGAAATTGCAGGACTTTCAGATATCCTTGTCGGCAACGAAGAGGACTTTCAGCTGTGTCTGGGAATGAAAGGACCAGAAACAGGCGGAAAAGGTTTGAAAGGCCAGATTGATGCGTTCAAAGGGATGATAGAAGGTGTGAAAAAATCATTTCCGCAGGCAGGTGTATTTGGTACAACCTTGAGGGAAGTTATCAGTGTGCAACAGCACCTCTGGGGAGCTATTTTATCTGTCGGTGAAAACTGGTATGTTGTTGAGCCGAGAGAAATTTTTGTTCTTGACAGGATAGGTGGCGGAGATGGTTTTGTTGGAGGACTTCTGTATGCGGTTTTGAAGGGCATGCCTGAAGAAAAATGGATTCAGTTTGGATGGGCATGCGGCGCTCTTGCTGTCACAATGCTGACTGACTACTGCCAGCCAGCAAATGAAGAAGAGGTTTGGAGCATCTGGGAAGGTAATGCAAGAGTGAAAAGATAAAATCTGCTTATTTTTTTCTTAATAAATCACAGGGCTATATAATGAAAAAATTGCGTGAACTGGTTTTTTTGCTTTTTGTATTTGTCTTTTATGCATGGGCTCAAAATAATATACTGGTTAACAATCCCTACGATGGTGTTGTATGGGAAGAATTCATTCAGCATAAAGCATCTTTGCATGTTCATACCACTGCAAGCGATGGTAAACTTCATCCTCATGAAATTGTTGATAGATACAGAAGACTTGGTTATACAATACTTGCAATAACCGACCACGATTATATGAACAAAAATAAAAATCGCATGACATTTCCATGGGAACAATTCAAAGAGATGGTCACTTCTAAAAATGCCAGAGGTCTTTTTGAAAGCAGAATTCCTGAAAAAATTGGTATGCTTGCTGTAAAAGGCAATGAGCTTTCTCTCCATCATCATACAGGAAGTTATTTTAATGAATTTGAAGGTTCTGATAGTATTGAGACATCCTTGAGCAGAATAACTGAGATAAAAGGAATAGCAGTACTTTTTCACCCTGGAAGATATAAAAACCAGTATTCTTTTGACTGGTATTTGAGGCTTTTTAAGAAATTTCCTGTTCTTGTTGGTATCGAGGTCTATAATCAGGGTAATCGTTATCCTGATGATAGAATAATGTGGGACAGCATGCTTGTTAAATTCATGCCAGATAGACCGATCTGGGGTTTTTCAAATGATGACGCCCATAAAGAAGAACATATCGGCAGAAATTATAATGTTTTTTTGCTTCAAAATCTTTCTCTTAATAGTTTCAGGGAGGCAATGGAAAAAGGCAGATTTTATTTCATCTATTCGCCCGATGGCTGCGATGGAAAACCTGCAAGAATAAAGAAAATTACGGTTGATACCTCAAAAGGCACAATAAAAATAGAAGCATCTGACTGTGAAAGAATTGAATGGATTTCTCAGGGTATTGTGGCTGGGACTGGCAATGAGATTTCATATCGCAATAATGAGAAAATAAATGGTTACCTGAGATCTGCATTATACGGTATTGATGGTAAGTCAATCACAGAGACACAGCCATTTGGTATTTTGAGAAAATGATATCAGGAATTTATCATATTTCGCACAAGTGATACCCATTTTTCAAGCCGATCTGGTTCGTTCTGAACAGTCTCAATATCCTTCAGCACGATAATTGTGTAGCAGTTTTTCAAAGAACTCATTGCATCAGATACAATCCTTTTTATCCTTGACTCATCAAAACCATAGCAAACCATATCAGCAGGGCTCGGCCTCCACGAAAGCACATACTTTTTACCTATCTGCTGAGCGCATTTGTTTACATCAGCAACAGGTGTAACTGCAATGATACGCAGATTCGGGATTTTACTGAGGATTCCTATTTTTTCTGTTAAATTTTCGCAACAACCATAGGCAACAAGACCGAATTTTTCAAGTATCGGTATCTGATACTGGAGAAGGAATTCATCATGCATTGACGGAGAAATAAGAGTGTATTCCTGTGCTGCGCAATATCCCCAGATATGCTTGCGTTTTTTAGGTCCACTGTTCAGCTGCGGAGGCTCAAGTTCTTCACAGTATGGCATTGCCTGGTTTACATGGCTTAATAGTGTAAGATCACCCGCAGCCTCTGCCTGTTTCTGGTTTGCTAGGATGCCATCTCTCATAAAGGAAAGAAGATTGTGCAACTTTTCAGGCGCATCGTACATATCGAGCATCAGCTGCTGGTGTCCTCTCAATCTACCGAGATGTGTGGAGATATCCATTGCAAAACCGAGACATATCGGGCTTCTATCGATTCCAACAGGAACAATATCTCCGATAGCATCATTGAGACGACAAAAATTTTCCAAAGTTTTTTCCTCATCTATACTGTGCACCGGCGCCCGCAACAAATCCATCATATCCCATGTTTTCATCGCGGTTTCATATTTTCCTGCACCACCTTCTTCTTCAGGTTTATTGATTGTCACAGGCAGACCCCACAGTCCATCCCAGGAGTCTTTTGTGAAAACAGCCCTTACTGTAAGATATGGTTCTGCAATCCAGTCGTCTCCAATCCCATAATGAAAAAGATTCATCCGAATCTGTCTTTCGTACAGACGAAAAAACTCATCCTGACATTCAAGATGATGATCTCCAAAAACATCCCTGCACCAGACATTGTGCATTCCAAAACTGACCAGTATCAGCGGATCTATCAGTTTCAGACTGTTTTTCTTCATCCATAATGACCTTCTTTCATTCATAATCGGATCATTACAGACATCCATGTATCTTTTTGCAAGATTTCTGAGGACTTTACGATCTTTTTGATTCATTTTGAAATTTTTTTCCTTGCTTTATAAACTGCCCTTATGGCATTGATATGGTTCTTCTGGAATTTTTTCAGTGTTGGAAGCCATACTGTCTGGAGAAAACCAGGCAATCTTTCAGTCGCAATCCTTCGAAAACAGTAAGAGACGGTTTTTTCAAAATTTTCGGGATAACTCCAGTTGCTTCCGGTCGGAATCTGGTCATATCCATGTTCTTCAAGGTCGATATAGGCTTTAACATAATTGATTCTGCAATTGAAAACTCTGCCATAATACCAGTTGCTCTGAAGCACTGAACGCGGCATCTTTTTGAAAAAAATGTCAGGATGATGCCAGAGATAATCTGACCATATCCAGGCTCTGACACCTGACCTTTCAACCTCATTGATAAAAAAATAGAGGTCATTCCACCATAACTGATGCTGTCGCATCACAGCATAAAGAGCAAACCTCTGGTGGTTTGCTGTTTCCTCATCCATCCCTAAATGGAAAAAAGAGGGTTTGTCAAAAATCTCACATACCTCAGAAATTAAATCCCTGCAAACACCATAGTATGTGTCTGTTGAAACGCAACGGCTGTAAGGACCAAGCCATGTATCATGGGTGGTTGAAAAATTCATTTTTGGGATTGGTTCAATTCCCATTGAGCGAATGCGAGAAAGTTCCTGTTTCAGTTTTTTCACACTCCATGCATCTTTTACCGCAATTTCAGGATGACTTTCATACTGAACTCCTTCACCAAGGTCAATCACGAGCATGTTTATTCCGGCTTTTTTCATTTCTACCAGAAGATTGTTCCACAGATTTTCATCAAACCTCAGATATGGTTTTGCTGATCTTATATCAAGAATTCTTTTTCTGCCTTTTTCCATGCCATAAAGTGGCTTCACATTTTCTTCTTCCCACATATTAAAACCGAGATGAATCAAATATGCCCATATCATATTTTTCCTCTCAAAAAGTTTTGCTAAACCCTGAAAATGCAGATTTCTACTGTCTTACCATGGTCCAGAATTTGCAGTATGCTGGATCTGTTCTGTAATTGCCACCGGTATTTGCAATGGTTAAATCAGGATCAGGGATCCATCTCACAGAACCATCAAAGAAAAGACAGTTGTATCCGGTTGGAAGACCATCTTTATCAAGGTGGTTTCCAAGATAAGGATTTCCAAGACCTCTGACCACAGGTATAGCACGCGGCCAGTATACATCTGCAATCCAGACATAACCGAGTTTTGCAGCCCTGTCAATCTTGCCATATCCAGGAGAACTTGCAGACCATGAATGTTTGTATATCTGTTCAGTGTGATTCCACGCATACGGGATTCTGCATCCATCTGTATTAGGGGCCTCCCATCTTGATTTCATAATTGAAAGTTTAAGATGACCGGACCAGTATCCGCATTACAGCTGGGGCAGTAGAAAAATTCAATGCTGGAGATGTATCTGCCTTTTGAACTTCCATCCGCCTTGTATCCTATAAGAAAATAACCGGGTCCGATATATCCACCCCTTCCAAGTCCTGAACTGTATGTCCATATCTGCCATGTGTAATCAGATTCATGGTCTATTGTTCGCCAGCCCTGAGGTGGTAGATATCCATCAAAATCCTGCGCATACATATGGGTGGCAAGCCCAAGCTGTTTGAGATTGTTAAGACACACTGTGCGCCTTGCATTCTCTCTTGCTCTTGAGAATACAGGAAAAAGCATCGCGGCAAGTATTGCTATGATTGCAACAACCACAAGCAGTTCAATCAATGTAAATCCTTTTTTCATCTTACTCACCCCCTTTCTTTTCTTTCAAAGGTATTGTACTATCCGTTGCTTGATTATCAAGATGGTTTCAGTTGATCCGGGTTTTCCATAAGCCAGATTGCGAACGCAAAATAGTCATAGAGCCCACCAAGTCGCGAGGTGGAAGGCCACCATGAATTTCTATGCCCTCTTTCTGCATGGTCATTTATTTTCTTCCCGAGTTCAACCAGAACTCGGATTCTTTTTATATCTATTTTTCTACCCATGGATACATCCACAAGGATTCTGTTGTATGCAATCAGATATTTGAATGCAAAATATGCAGCTTTTACCAGCGCGAGTCTTTGCTCAAATCCTTCGTGGAAATTCCAGCTGCATGGCAAAGGGAATGGATTGAATTTTATTTTTTCAAGTTTTTTTATGGTTTTCTCAAGAACCTTCATATTCATTTTATAAGTCTCAACAGGATAAGCAAGATAAAAGTCTTTTTTTTCTTTTTTTACTTCCTTTAACATCTTTTTCAGGACATTGTCCTTAATGCAGAAAATTCCTCTGTCCCACACAAATGGTGAAACCAGGCTTTTCTCGGACTGAAGTACACGCCGGTTATTAATACTGCATCCTGCAAAATCTTTCAGGACATCTTTTGAGCCATAAAGTTTTTCAGAGAGCAATGATAAAATTTTTTTGTTTAAGCCTTCATTCCATGCCCCCTGCTGTTTTTCAGGATGAAAACCCCAAAGTTTTTTTGCACTTGCAATAAAATAAGCCTCCATTCCATAAAATGCCCTGCAGGGACCCCATGCATGCGTATAGCCTGTTTCATGGATGCGGTTCTGTCCGAATACTTCAAAATAAATCTGTGGCAAAAAATTATGAGATATCCCATGATCACCGGGACGCGACACATAGTTAAGATAGAATTTCTTATGCGCGAGTTTCTCAAATAGCCTGAGGTTTTCAATATAATTTTCAGGATTTTTCAGCCACTCTTTCCTTTCAGCAGGATTCCCAAAACCACCTGAAAGAGGCACATGCAGGACCCAGCCGGTGCTGGAGTGAGAATTTTTTTTCATAATTATATCTGTCAGAACCTGAGTCTGTGCAGCGACTTTTTTTGTATAACCGGTGAAAATATCCCCATAGGCATCTTTACAGAATGTACAGTTTTTGTGATGCTGAAAGGACTCAGGACCTTCTTCAGTTTCAAAAACAAAATCGTCGATTTCCTGTGAGAGAAAAAAATCAATGATGTCTGACCAGTAATTTTTAAACAACCTTTCCCGCTTAACGCAGGGTATCCTGGCTGTTGTGAAAATTCCTGTTTTCATTCCCCGCTCATGGATACAATCAACAATTTTTTGAAAAATCTTCGGATTTTTAATAAAAGGAGGTTGCCAGAATCCGTACTCAAGTTTTCCCTTTTTCCATTTTGCAAGTGGTATTGATTGCACAGGTGGAAGACAAACACTGAATTCTTCTGAGTATCTTATTGATCTTTTTGAAATCGGGAAAAGCCATGGCTGAAAAAGATGAAGACTCTGCCATGCACGCTGTTGATATTTCAAACCTTCATACGCAGCTGGAATTGGCCAGTGATTCCCTCTTTTTTCTGCCTTTTCCCAGGATTCCCACTCATTCTGAGTTCTGCTGACTGAGGCAGGAGGTTCATAATTGGTGCAACCCCATTGCATAAAATCAATTCGTGTAAAACGGAGCATTGACACAAGGTCAACAAAATCTTTCCATTGAGAAAGAGAAAAATGCGGAAACTCAAACATCATTTCCATCCATGAAAGCATGATAATCAGATTGCGCTCAGGATTATGGCTTTTTCCACGAATTGATTTTATCTCTGTGATCAGATGATTTCTGCGGAATGTGATATCCTGAAACAATCTATCTATGGCATAATAGAAACATGCGGTATTTGTTGCTCTGATAATTAAAGATGTTTTCCAATTATCTTCTATGGTCTCAACAGAGAAAGCATCGCCAGAACTTTTTTGATCGACCTCCAGAAAAATTGTATCCTTTGCATTTTTCAAAGAATCGAGTTTTATTCCGGAAAATCCATTTTTTTTGCAAAGACTGATGATATACTTACCGCAATTGGTCAGTGAAGGGTTTTCGCATATTACGGTTAGGGGAGGTTTGAGGATTACAGGGTTCTTTTTATTGATTCTGTCAGGAAATATTGAAAACATTTTTTACTGGTATCTTGAAAGTCTCACAATCATTTCAGCAATCTTTTCCCTGTAATTATCTGCAAGGTTAAAATCACTTCTTTTTTCCGTAACATCCTTCAGGGCATTTTCGAGAAGTTTTTCTGCCTCGCCGGCAATCTCAATCATTCCTCTGCTCTTTGCATATTCAATCTTTTCTTTCAGCAAGGATATATACTTTATGTCGTTCATTCCCTCGCGCAATCCCTCCCACCTTATACTCGGGACAGGCTCAACTCCGCTATAAACAACAGAGAATGCTTCAGTGATAAGCTGGGTGGATGTTTTTCCTTCTGTTGTCCATGGATCGCCTTTCCATACATTGTAAGCCCAGAAACCATAACCCTGAATACCCATGCGAAAGGCAGACCATGGTCTCAGCCTGTACACACTGTAAGCAGATGATGAACTGCCGCGACCAAAATTCTCATAACTCCATACAGGTTTGCCTGTTTTTCTGAAAAAATCCAAATGAAGATCCATATTCTTTCTTGTATCAGGGTTTGAAAAATATTTGCCAAAGTTGATATGCGGACACCATATATCAACAAAATCCGCTGTTGCTTTTGCCGCATCAAGACTGTTTGTGGTTAAAAATATCCTTACCGCGGGATCAATTTTTTTTATCATGCCGAATTCAATCACCGCGTTTTTGATGTCATCATCCAGATGCAGTTCATCATAAGGGTAAAGCGCAAAATTTTCATAGCCAATGCCAAGATCTTTCAAATGCGCGACAAGCTGCACAAGCCATTGTGTGAACATCCTTTCCCATTTTGGACCTGGATATTCCAGATCCTTCACACTGTTTCCGAAGCAGCGGGGTGTTGAAATGATAAAAATGTCATCTTTTTCTCTCATAGCAAGCTCTTTATCAAACTCCCTGAAGTCAAGAGGTTTTATGAGGTTTCCTTCCTTATCATAGACAGGATGTGGATGATTGAAACTCATGATGACAAAAACATTCTGGCCATGATCCCGCAGGTCCTTTTCATAATTCTTCCAGTTTTCACATCCACCTATGAGTTTTTCCCTGCCAGGGCTTGGCACATAATCCCATGTGGCAAGTTTCAGAGGATTTGTTTTCGGTAATTCAAAGGGCAGTACAGAAATCTCAAGGGGTATATTGAATTTGCTTTTACCTGCCTGAATTGTAAGGTATCCAGTATAGGTATCAGCAATAATGCCTGAAGTATCAATTTGAAGCCAGATTTCCCTTGTTTCTCCTGATGGCAGAAAAAGCTTCTGAATTTCTGGCATTGGATCAGCTATAAGATTTCCTGTTGCCTCCCTGAAAAATTTGACTTCTCTTATTCTTATTTTGTTTTCGGCAAATTTCTGAGATGAGTTTTTCCCTTTTAATCCTGAAAAAGAAAAAACAATTTCGCGGTCCTGTTCCCATGAATTTGTGATGACAAACCCTGTGGAAGCAACCTCATTTATTGCCGCTTTTAACAAAAGTTTTTTCAGTTTTCTTTTTGATATTATCTTTTCATCTATATCATTCAGGGGTTGATAGCGATTTTTATCCCATATCAGCATACCCTTCTCTAAGTTAAATCTTAAGTTTATCGGAAGTTCCCTGTCTTTCTGAATTTTCTGAGCAGGTATTATTCCCAAATTGCTGACAGATATTGAAGGAGCTTTTTCGCCTTCAAACCTTAAAAGAGAAAAGGATTCTGGCTGTATAAAATTAAAACCGATCAGTGGAGCCCAGGAGCTATGCCTGGTACCCCTTTCCATTTCCCTGGTGAAGTTTATACCCACAGTAGTTCCTTCTTTTATCCCTTCCAGCCCAATATCCTTCAGCGGGATAGAAATTTCGATCTGCCACCCATCGGGTTTTCTTGATGAAGCCGCTTTAATTCCGATACTCAGTGGTTCTGCATTCCGATAGTATTTCGGTGGTTCAAGTGCCAGATATCCTGGATTTCCATTTACATCAACGATGAGATGATAAAATGTTTTTCGGTCAATGTCAGTGTCAATAAATACCTCGCAGCAATCATTTTTCCATATTTTTGGTTCATCCGCTCTTATTTTTTCAGGTTGTGGTTCTGCGCATATCATAGAAAAATAAACTTTTTCCCCATCCCAGAGGGTTTTTACAACTGTCTGTTTGGCTGATTTTTTCAGGTTTGCAAGGTCCAGAAAATCTATTGCAGAAGAAGCATCCTGCCAGACGGGTTCATCAGGCTTACCGTCCACCTTAATTTCACCTGGTTTTATTTTTTTGCAGATAAGAGCATTGCTCTGACCGCCTGATATTATATCTCCACAGGGAGCATAATCCGGGTCATCTGTGAGGAGTAAGCAATCAAAATCAGTGTTGTTGCGATCCAGTTTTTCTATACTGATAACAAGTTTACCTCTCTGTATTTCGTGTGTTCCACAAAACACCCAATCAAAGATTTTTCCTGAATCAGGTTCAATCTGAATCCTTTTTTTATTAAGATAAAGGGCAAGTCTATTCCTGTCATAACGGCCCCTCAACCACAGACCATATCTACCTTCTTTTACCATGATGATGGAGTTTGACGCTTTTGCACCTTTTTTTGTGCCTGAGATAAATTTTGTTTCTGAAGCATCAATTGATTCACTGATCTTCCATCCAGAAACAGAAAAATTCTCTGCCTGCCACAGAAGATATGTTTTTTCAGGTTTTACAGGTGTTTTTTCCGCGCAATATCCATGTAGAAAAACCAAAAAACACCACAGAAAAATCAGATGTTTTCGCATCATATGCCTGCCTTTCGCAACTGGATGATTTTTTCAACAATTTTTTCTCTCCAGATATAAACAGTATCGGGCTGGTCAATTTTTTCCGTGATTTCCTTCAGGGCAATCTGGATCATGTCTTCTGCTTCTTTTATCATTGCTTCAGACGCTTTTTTTTCTTTTGCCTTCTTAATCTCGGATTTCAGAACCTCAAAATATTTAACATCATTCATTCCTTCCCTCATTCCTTCCCATCTTGGTGTGGTGACAGGTTTTGGACCGCTATAAACAATCGCAAGTGATTCTGTACCGGCGCTCTTTTTTACATTTCCTTTTTCATCAAAAACCTCCCACGGGTTGCCTTTCCAGACATTATATGCCCAGAATCCATAACCATTCACGCCGGCCCTGTAAGCACCGATTGGTTTAAGGCGAAATGAAGAATAGGAGTTGTCCTCTGTTTTCCATCTTCCTGTATTTTCATAGCTCCAGACCTGCGCGCCTGTTGATTTCATAAAATCAATAACCGCTTTTCTATTTGCCTGACCGGAAACAAAATAATGGTGAAAGTATATATGCGGACACCAGATATCAATATAAGGAGCAACAGGTTTAAGCCTGTCAAAAAAATGGGCCATTCCGCTTCCGCCAACTGTCAGAAATATTTTTGCCTTTGGATCAACCTCTTTTATAATCTGATATTCTTTTATTGCATTTGGAATATCAGCACTTGAAGATAGTTCATCCCATGGATAAAAAGCAAACTGGTCATAATCAAGTCCAAGGGATTTCAGATGCTCAATAATCTCTTTTACCCATGATCGGAGCATTTTTTCATATTCTGGACTCATGTATTTAATGTGTGAAGGTGCTCCGTAAACCCTTGGAGTTGAAATGAGATATATATATCCCTTTTCTCTTATGTAGAATTCCTGATCAAAAATCTTGAAATCCAGAGGTTTTATGATGTTTCCCTCTTTATCGCACACAACATATGGATGGTTAAAACTCATTATTGGAAAAACATCGACACCGTGAGAAATGAGATCCTCATGATAATTTTTCCAGTTTTTCCATCCACCAATATATTGAGTTCTTCCTTCAGATGGCACATAATCCCACACACAGCAGTACATTGGATTTTTCTTCGGCAGTTCAACAGGCCATACTGTAAGTGAGACAGGGATCTGTATTTCACTGTTACCCGTTTTCATCACTATGTTTCCAGAATATGTACCAGGTTTTACATCAAATGTATTCACTGTAATCCAGATCTGTCTTGTTTCACCCTGTGGAACAACAATTTTTTCTATCTCAGGCATAGGGTCATATATCCATCTTTTTGAGTAATCAAGAAAAAATTGAAGTTCCTGAATTGTAATTTTTTTCTCATCTATTTCATCTCCCTGCGGGTTTTTCAGGGATGTTTTTTTGAAGGTTATCTCGGCTGGCTTTTTTGATGTGGTGATGCAGACCATTGCCGGTATGTCTTCATTGATACACGCCTTAAGTGATAATCCTGAAAATTTCGTCCTGTCGGGTGCATCAGGAGGACATTTAGCCAGCGGTAAATAAGGATTTTTTGTCCATAAAGCGATTTCCTGTTTTGTTTGAAATCTTTTGAATAATGGGACAATGGACGCTTCTGTAACCGGTTCTCCGAAACACAGGGAAAGGATATTCATAAAAAACTTCTGTCCGGTTCCATAAAACCCTGTGCCTGCATAATCAGTTGTTGAAAGAGCCCAGATGCAGTTAAAAATGATACGGCCCTTCTCAAAAACATTTTCTTTTATCAGCATTGTTGCACCGGAAGGGTCATCTTTTAGCCTCAGAGGAGCAATAAAATCCTTATCCCAGTTTCTCCAGCAGAAGTGTCCTTTACCGCCGTATCCAGAGACATCATTCGGTGTTTTGAGAACAGGATGATCAACATCGGTTGCAATCACTCCAACAATTATTCCCTGATTGCCTGTATCCTGAGCCGGAAGGTTCACTCCTGTTTCCCTGAGCCATTTTGTGGTTGCAGGTCTTCCAAATGTGAATGATTCAAACCAGATAGTTCCTCCATTTTTCAGAAAATCCTCAACCGCCTTTCTGTATTCTGGTTTTTCAAAGATAATATCAGGATTTGTTGTTTGCCCGATATAAAGAAGCTTTGATTTTTTCAGACTTTCAACAAATTCAGGACCCACATTATAAAACCGATGTTCTGCTATTCCATAGTCACTCAGCGGATACTGCGGATAAACTGCAAACATATTTGCATTGAGAATTGTGGCGTGTTTTTCACCTGCAAAAATTAATGTTGCGGACAACAAAATCAACACGCATATTTTTTTCATAACCGCTTCTGAAAAAACTTTTCTACTGCAACTTAGCCCTTGTCAATCCCCAGAAACTTCCAGATGAAAGATAATTTCCATTTGACGGGTCTATTCTCCAGAGTCTGTGTGTGGAGTCGTTTACCCAGGTTACTGAACCATCATAAAAAGCAACATTGAGTCCATCAGGGGCTCCTTCAGGTCCAGGATGATTATAAAATTGACCTGGATACCAGCCATCGCAGCACATGATATATTCGCCTTTTATTGCTTTTTCAAGCCTTCCCTTATTTGATGGATAAACATAACTGCTTGGATTCCATGCATAGTTTGAAAAAGCCCGATCTGTTGTTGTTTCAAATCTTGTGCGGATATTAAAGTTTTTGGAAAATTTCCATGAGTTGTTAAGCCCAAGAAGTGAAGGGCAGAGAAAACTTTCAGGCTGGGCGATATATTTCCCATGGCCTGTCGCGCGCCAGCCAGCAAGAAGATGCCCGAGACCACTATATTCATTAGAAATATGATTCCAGATGAGGGCTGTTGAAGCAGCTACACCAACCGGGGAAGGTAAAAGTCCATCATAGTCCTGGCAGTACATTAATGTTGCAAGACCAATCTGTTTCAGGTTGTTTAAGCAAACCGCTCTTCTTGCTTTTTCCCTTGCCCTGCTTAAAACAGGCAGCAGCATTGCGGCCAGTATCGCTATGATCGCTATCACAACAAGCAACTCAATCAATGTGAATCCTTTCTTTTTCATATCCGTCCTCCTTTTGAATATTTTTTTTCTCCAAATCTTTTCCCTCATCTTACTCACCTCCTTTTTTCAATATCTCTGGATAGAACCATTTCTTTTCATCCGCTGAAATGATTATATCATATTTGCCTGATATGGCAAATTTTCCGGGTCCACCTGAAGAAACACCCCTGCGGCAAAAACTTATTCCATAAGAGTCGTATTCAACAGGAATCATAAACTTCTTCTGTTCATATTCTGTTATTATCTTATCACCTTTTGATGTTTCAAGTCTGAAAACGGTATTTCCTGAAAGAGAAAAAACAAATTCTTTCTGTGATTCAACCGGCTTCCAGAAGTATCCTGTTGCTGTTATAATGGTTGTATCAGGAGAAACAACATAAACCTCATGGGGTAAATCACTCAAAGGACAATTTAAGAAAATAGCCTGCCAGGATTTGGAACAAACGAATTTTAGCACATATTCGCCTGTTTTTTTATCCTCAGGAATCTTTACGATATAAGGTCTATCAGGCAATATCGGTCCTTCTGGCAGTTTTCCTTCTTTGATGAGATTACCTTCTGGATCGAACAGCTGGAATTTAACAGGGTCTTTTATAGATTCAGGGATATAACCCCAGAATCTCAATGTAAAGTCAGTATCCTGATTTTCCTTCATAACCGTGATAACTCTTTCCCACGATTCGCCTGGACATGGCAGAAGACATGGAACCTCAGGCAGTTTCAGTTCTTTCATTACAGGTATAAGAGGTACCATTCTCAGGATATCATCAGACAGCCACTGAAGTGAAAAATATGGTGAGCTATGTCCGTGAGCCCATTGTCTCAGTGCAGCAAGTCCTGTGGTTTCAAACCAGTAATATTTTACGTAAGCATCATTGCCAGTAAATCTGTATGCATCGATAAAATAAGGACTGTAAGTTCCATACATCGGTCCTGCTACTGTCAGGTCCACCTCTCTTGATGAACCTTCATGGCACCAGATCGCTTTGAGCTGTTTTCCCTGCTCATCTTTCGCCTTGACAGGCCAGGAGTAACCTGGTTTTGCTGGACCTGCCCTTGTGAATTCTTCAACATACTCTGAGACAAGTTTAAGAGGCAGTGTATCCCTCCAGTATCTTGTATATGTCCACATCCAGTATCTTCCTGATTGAGCAGGTGGAGGTGCATCAGACATATATCTCATCGGCTGCGCAAAAAGTCTGTTTCTGAATTCCCACACCAGCCTTAAAAGCCTTGCATCATGCAGATCTGCATAGTAATTTGTTGCAACCATCCAGCCAGAAGCAGGATTTCTATCAATCATGCCGGAAAAATCATAATCTTCAGGGATCCTGAACTTCTTCAGCACAGATTCTATCCATTCCTTTGCAAGATCAAGGGACCTTGTATCGCCTGTGAGGTAGTAGTGGATAAGATAGCTGTATTGGGCTCCCATATGACCCCACAGTTCATGGTAAGAACCCCAGGGAACATAACCATCACAATGATAAACAGCACCAGGCCATTGAAATACAGGTTTTAAATCAGTTTCTGGATTCCATGGATCATAATTAACAGATACATGGTCAAATAGATGTCTTGAGAAACTTTCGTAAAAATTCCAGTACTTTTGGTTTCCGGTTCTCAAATACAGATAAAGAACAGCAAGGTTTGACCCATGATGATACCCTGTTTTTGCCCTGTGAAGAGCAGGGATGCTCCCTCCAGGGGTATAATAGGAATGCGCGTCAGGCCAGATAAATTGACCGTACTCTTTATTGTCAGCTATTATATTAACCACTTTATCAAAAACAGTTGAAAGACCTTCTTCAATCTGTTTGTATGCTGGATCTGACGGACCAATGACTGATTCAAAAACTTCTGTTTTTCTTGTCCATTCAGGGTCAACGATTGCATGAGGATAATTTTCAAAGAGACCCGCTTTTGAAACCATGTTCCTGGAATAATCTGCTTTCTGCTTAGAATCCCTGTCAAAAACATAAAGCAGTTCTCCTGTTATTGCCACACCTGTTCCATATCCACTTCGTTTTTCTCCTCCCCATCTCCATTTGTGGTCAGGCGTTAGTTCCTTGAAATTCTGCATTGCTTCAAAGTATTCATCTGGAATCTGGAAATCCAGTAATTTACCCTGATGTAACCATCTGCAATTTACATAATCAGCAATATCAAGACCGCTTTTTATCCTTTCTGTGGAATGATATGGCCAGGCATGCCATATAATTGAATTTCTGCTTATTTCTATTTCCTTCGGAAACAGCTGGAAAAGATGCCTCTGAATAAGTCCGATTCCAAGATTTTCTCCCATCACACCAAACCAGTTAAAGTGGTTTTTACCATAGATACTCTCAGCATATCCGAAAGTGCCAAAAACACTTTTTAGAACATTTTCTTCTTTACTTTCCTTGATGAAAAAATTGTTCCATCTGTCTGCGAGAAAGAAAATGCTTCTATCCTCAGGGATGTTAAATTCATCTTTCCACCATTCATGGGGAATGATGGCCGGATTATTTCCGATATTTGTATAGGATGTCTTTATACCGAGGTCTCTTATTCTCATACCTTTGTTTGATGTGTCCCAGGTGACTATGAAAGAACTGTTCACCTGAATGTCTGATTGTCCACTGTAAATAATTACCCGGACCACAAACCTGCCTGCTTTTTCTTCATCCTCAGCAACCGCCCATCCATCCGCTCTTATACTTGTTTTCAAAGGTCCAATTTCCTCAATCTGAAGTTTCAAATCTTTATCGTTGCACAACCTGAAAATTTTTCCCTCCGCATTTATCCAGTATGGTCCATCGGTCTGATCTGCTTTAATAAACAATTCTGTTTCATCAAATCTGCCATCCTTGTTTCTGTCAACAAAAATATTTTCAAAAAGACGAAAATTTTTCTTTGAAAAAACAATTTTCAGGACACCATTTTCAATTTCGATTGTTTCTGAGGTTTCATTGACCTTTACAGGATTCACAATATCTGCCTGCATTTTTTCGCCAAACTCAATCACATAATCCGAGGGATAACCCTTATCATATTTTGCAAGAAAATCCAGGCCCAGCCATTTAATTGAGCCTTTTTTGCTCCACCTGCTTCTTACACTAGTCTGAACAGGTATCTCCTTTCCATCTTCAAGCAATCTTAAATTTTCAGCCCTATCAAGAAAACCTTCAGGCAGAGGGATTCCTGTGGTAATAGGAACGTCTTTTCTGTCGCCAAATTCACTGGATTGAGCCAGTATCAACCTGGTTCTGTTTTCAAAACTTTTTTTCACTCCCTGTGTCTTGCTGATTTTTGCGATTCCTTCAGCCAGTTGTTTTCTTTTACTGTCAAACAGGTTTGTCCTTATAATAAAGTCTCCGAAAGGAATCTGTCCGATATCAATGTCAAATCCAAGATGGTCTGAATTGTTGATACCTGTTTCAATCTGCTGGATTATTTTTCCTTCCTGCTCAAGGCTGAGTTTTACCATATGTCCCTTAAGTTTTCCATCAAAAAGCAGGTTTGGTGGATTAATGACTATAAGCCCCTGTCCATCCCTATCAGTGTCATTATAATTTACTCTATCAAGATAAACACTTACAGAAATTTCGCTTTTTTGTGATGGTCTTGAAAGGCATAATGGTTTTTTTACTGGAATTTCCTGCAGGTTTTGAAGTATTGTGGCACAATGACAGATACAGCAGAAAAACACGGACAGAATCAATTTTCCAACAAGAATTCTGAATGACATATTTTTTCCTTTTTGGTATATATTTATATAAACTTTCTTTATTGTCAATATAGAAGATAAAAAACCAGATTTTTTGAGCTGGTATAA
>CAZHJN010000016.1:40614-41801 GCA_964532995.1 uncultured bacterium | reverse complement strand
CAGAAACTCGGGCTTGATTTTGTGAGGGTTGGAACAACTGTTTCAAAAAATTATTCAAGGGATGAACTTCCTGAAAAACTGGATGAAAACACCTATCTCTATAAAAACAGGGAAACAGGAAACTGGCATATTTACAGGTTTTCAGAAAGTTCGGGTCAGTTTTTCTGCGTTGGGAGTTCCTTTGACAGAGAAGGTGTTTGTGCTGTTGAAAAGGAAATAAAACTTATTGAAAAGAAAATATCAGAGCCTGTTAGTTTTTCAGATCAAAGTATCTTTGAGGCATGGGATAAAATTTTTGATGCGCTTGGAAAAACCACAGCAATTGCTTTTTCAGCAGGCATAGCGATACCGATGCAGCCGGCGTATCTTGAATGTCTTGCAGTAAAACCGGAACTTATAGAAATTTTTCTTGATTATCAAACCATACATTGTATTGAATTTATAAAAGAAGCAAAAAAACACGGAGCTGATTTTATTCTTGGTGGAGGAGATTGTGCAACAGGGCATGGACCTGTGTATAATCCTGAGATTTTCAGAAAAATGCTCTTACCGCGATATAAGAAAATCCTCAAACTGTGCAGGGATCTTGGTATTTTCTATGTTTTCAGGAGTGATGGAAACACAAAACCATTATGGAATATCTGGTTTAATGAAATTGGATTTGATGGTTATGCTGAGATTGATAAATCAGCTGGTATGGATTTAGGAGAACTTAAAGAACTTTATGGTGAAAAAATAACGCTCATCGGGAATGTTGACTGTGCAAAAACTCTTGTCTCTGGAACAAAAGAAGAGATAGAAAAAGAAGTAAAGGACTGCATCAGAAAAGCCGCAAAAGGTGGAGGTTATATTTTAAGTTCTTCAAACTCAATTCATTATAACGTTCCCGCGAAAAACCTTATTTATATGATTGAAGCTGCAAGAAAATTTGGAAGATACCCTGTTGAATGTTAATGATTTTTTATTGTCTCTCCTGCAAATTCTCTTACTCTTTTTTCTATTTTGTTCCTGACCTTTCTCATTCTTTCAAGTTTTTCCTCATAGCAGCCGGAATGCAATTCTGGATTTTCAATATTCCAGTGAATCTTTTTTATTTTTGGATCAGTAAATGCAGGACATCTTATATCTTCGTTTTTGTCGCATAAAGTGATAACATAGTCAAATGCTGATGCGCCCGGCAGAAAATT
>CAZHJN010000016.1:0-40514 GCA_964532995.1 uncultured bacterium | reverse complement strand
TTTTGTCGCATAAAGTGATAACATAGTCAAATGCTGATGCGCCCGGCAGAAAATTAAGGATACCTTTTGGTTCATTTCCGGAAATATCTATGCCTTTTTCCAGCATAACCTGCACAGCAAGGGGATTTAATTCAAGTCCAGGCATTGTCCCTGCACTCTGCACCTCAAAATCAAAGGGCGCAAGTGTTTTCAAAAAGGCTTCTGCCATCTGACTTCTTGCATCATTTTTTATGCTTATAAACAGCACCCTTATCTTTTCATCTTGTTTTTTTGCCTTCATAATTATAGAATATCACACAAATAACACAGGAGAAAAATGGCATCTCATCCAAACCTTGTTTTTGTTTTTGCAGACCAGATGAGGGCGCAGGCGACAGGATTTTCTGGAGACCCGAACGCCATAACACCGAATCTTGATAAACTTTCCGGGCAGAGTATTGTTTTTACAAATGCGGTTGCAGGATGTCCTGTTTGCAGCCCTTACAGAGCAAGTTTGATAACCGGTCAGTATCCACACACACATGGTGTTTTTCTCAATGACCTGTATCTTCAGCATAAAGCAGTTTCAATCGCTGATGCTTTCAATCAGGCAGGCTACAGTACAGGCTGGATTGGGAAATGGCATCTTGATGGTCACGGAAGAACAAAGTTCACTCCCCCTGAAAGAAGGCAGTCTTTTAAGTTCTGGAGAGCTGTTGAATGCACGCATGACTACAATCATTCTGTTTATTATGCTGACAGTGATGAAAAACTTTACTGGGATGGTTATGATGCGATAGCTCAGGCTCATGAGGCAAAAAGGTTCATTGAGAAATATCAGGATACAAAGCCGTTTGCTCTTTTTGTTTCATGGGGTCCTCCTCATGATCCTTATGAAACAGCGCCAGAGGAATTCAGAAGGCTTTTCAATCCTGACAGACTTATTCTGAGGAAAAATGTTCCATCATCTGTGGAGGAAAGAGCAAGAGACTGGCTTTCTGGATACTATGCTCATATTTCAGCGCTGGATCATGCTCTCGGGATAATACTTGATGCAATTGAAAGAGCCGGCATAGAGGAGGAAACAATTTTTATCTTCACATCAGACCATGGAGATATGCTTGGTTCACAGGGACAATTTTTCAAGCAAAGGCCATGGGATGAGTCAATCCTTGTTCCTTTTCTTCTGAGATATCCCGGATTATTCGGCAGAAAAAAAAGGATTTTTTCTGTGCCCTTCAATGTTGTTCACATCATGCCAACAATTCTTTCTCTCTGTGAAATAAAGATACCTGAAACTGTTGAAGGCAGGGATTTCTCAAAGGCTATTATGGGTGTTGAACCGCCGCCTGAACGAGAGGCAATAATTTCGTGTTATTGTCCTTTCGGTCAGTGGATAAAGAAAAATGGCGGAAAGGAATACAGAGGAATAAGAACAGAAAGATACACATATGTCAGAGACCTCAATGGACCATGGCTTTTATATGACAATGAAAAAGACATTTATCAACTGGAAAATTTATGCAATAATCCTGAATACTCAAAACTCCAGAAAGAACTTGATTCCCTGTTGAATTCAAAATTAAAGCAAACAAAAGATGAGTTCCTGCCAGGTGAAAAGTATATTGAGAAATGGGGATATCAGGTTGATGAAAACCTGACTGTGCCATACTGGATTTTTGACCGGGATTAAAAAACACTTGACAGAATTTATACGGGTTATATAATGATATTAGATTACAAAAAGGAGGTGAGAAAGATGAAAAAAGGATTTACTCTGATAGAATTGCTTGTGGTGATAGCAATCATTGCAATTCTTGCCGCGATGCTGCTACCAGTTCTCGGAAAGGCAAGGGAAAAAGCCAGAGGCGCTGTTTGCATCAGCAATCTCAAGCAGATATCCCTGGCCCTCAAGATGTACACCGAAGATTACGGCAGAAGGATATCCTCCTATGCCGGAACAGCAGGCGCATGGCAGGGTGCCCTCTATGATCTGGGTTATTGTCCGAACTGGGGCACATTCAAATGCCCGTCCGACACCCGGAAAGTGGATTGGACGAGGGCTGGAAACCAAACCAGTTACAGCATAGGTTGCGGTGTGATCTACGGGCCGGACACAGGCGACGACGGCACCACCGACGAGGAAAACACCATCTGGGTCATTGATACCTGTGGAGCTAATGGCTGGACGTGGTACTATGCCGAGTACTGGGGTTATTATTATCTCAACGGGACCATTCATGACCATGCCGGAATGACGAACATAATTTTCTACGATTATCATGTCGGGTCCCGCCCCGCCTCGGAGATCGTTAAGGAGAGCCTTGCGGTGAAATCCGGGATCATCGGGACATACTGGGGTACGAAATCCTGGACGTTGTCCGCTAATAATTGATGTTTTCAACAATTATGTTATTAAAGGATAGGGAGGTGAAGAAACAATGAGAAAAAAAGGTTTTACCCTGATTGAACTTCTTGTAGTTATTGCAATCATCGCGATTCTTGCTGCTATGATGCTTCCAACCCTTGGAAGGGCAAGGGCAAAGGCAAGGATGGTAACATGTCTGAACAATCTCAAACAGATAGGTCTTGCTGTTCAGCTGTATCTGAGTGATTATAATGATAACTGGTATCCTCATCTCAATCGGGTGGATATAGAATATGGATATGATTGGGAGTGGGGATTGAATTATAAACCAGGTAAAGCGGTGACAGCATTCCTTTATACCCTGGTAGAAAAAGGATATCTTACGGGTACAATGAAGTATGGAACCAACGCTTACTATGGAGGCGAGCACAATTATTACCTTGCTGAAACCACCGGTATGGTTCACTGTCCCTGTCTTGACCCTTACTGGGAACAAGGCTACAGAAGAACAGGATATAATGGCTGGTGCGATTATGCGTACAACAGAAATCTTCCTGTAACTGCAAAAAAACTTGGAAGGGTTATAAAACCAGCAGAGACACTGCTATTTTTTGAAAGCAGGGCCGGTGAGGTTGATCCTTTGCAGCCTGATCCCGACTTTAATAGGGTGTGGTATCAAGACTGGATGTATTACGGGTATGGAAGACACTGGCAGTTTGAACTCATCAATGCGGTGTTTGTTGATGGTCATGCAACCTCATTGACCTGGAATGAGTTTATAAAGGGCGGCTTTCCGCAGTAATGTTTTTTATGCGTTCAATTGTTCGGGGTATGGATTGAAATACACCTGAGAAAATAGGTACTGCGTATCAAAATGAAGCGCCAGATTTCTTAATATTTCAAGCAATACCTCATATTGAATTTTGTCTTCAGAGTATTTTTTTACCAGAGAAAGGAAATGTTTTTTTTCTGCTGTGTTTAATCTGTGTGAAAAATACCCGTAGATATGATTGATAACATTGATATGTCTTCTGGTTCCTGGTTTTTTGCTGAAGGCAGCATAAAATATTTTTGAATAATCAGAAACCGTTGAAAGAAGATTTCCTTTTTTATATCCGGCGACAATTCTACCAAGCTGAATTAATTTGCTCTGATTGTAAAGCATTAAAAGATACTTGTATCTTGAATGAAATTCTATCAGCTGACTTATTGAACGGATATTTTTTTTAAGATCCCTCATCTGCGCTAAAGCAAAAATCCTTGTAAAAAAATGGTGTCTCAATTCATCGTTGTTCAGCCTCAGTTCGTCTTCACATGGAATATCAGGAAATCTTTCTTTTACAGCCATCGCAAAAAGACCTGAACCTCTTTTTAAAATGTCCTTTGCGTTTTTGTCCCTGTAAATCTTTGTGCCTGAATATCCGCAGGAGGGTGATTTGCCTTTCAGTAAAAATCCATCAACCTCTTCAAGATTTTCAAGGAAGGTTTTTGAAAATTCCTTCATTCTTTCAGTAACATCAGTTTTGGTTTTTGACTGATAAAGCCTGTAGGTATCTCCAGAAAAATAAATCTTTATCGGATTCCTCGGCACACCAAGTCCGATTGAAACTTCAGGGCACACCTTTTTGAAAACAACAAAATTTTTCAATTTTTCAACAAAATCATTATGAAGAATCTCCCTGTTATACCTGACAGGATCTCCATCAAGACAGGCGCTTAATATGATTACAGGTTTTGGATATTCCATAATGTTGAAAGTATTTTACAACAAAAGATACACCTTCATCAATTGCGGAAATTTTAACGAAGAATTAAAATAGTTTATATGAAAAGCAAAATCATAAAGGAAATTTCAGAGGCAATTTCCAATATTGATGAAGACTTTGCAGACCGGTTGATTGCAGAGATTGAAAAAAGTTCAAGGATTTTTCTCTGGGGTCTTGGAAGAAGTGGAATGATGGCAAGGGCTTTTGCAATGAGGTTGAGACACCTCGGATTGGAGAGTTATTTTATTGCGGGTCTGTGCCCGCCTGTGAGAAAGGGAGACCTTTTAATAACCATTTCAAAAACAGGCAGGTCAAAAATGCTGCTGGTCCCTGTTGAAGCAGCAAAAAAGTCAAAAGCCAGAACAATCTGTATCACAGCAACAGAAACCCATCTCTCAAAAATCTGTGATAAATCCTTTATTTTCAGGATGCCTGATTCTGTTCAGTTTGGAGGTTCACTTTTTGAACAGACGGTTCTTGTTTTTCTTGATGAGGTTGTTGAAAGATACAGGAAGCAGTTGGGCATTTCATTCAGGATGATGGAGAAAAACCACGCCAACTGGGAATGATCTATGAAAACCATTGTCCTTTGCGACAGCAGTGAGTTTGTTAGCTATCAACGTTTTGAAAATTCTGTTCTTAATGTACTTGATTTCTATCAGATTTTCTTTCAATCCATTGATATTTCTTACACCCTTATTGATTCTGTTGAACTGCAGGATGTCAGTCTTTTACTCATCGCCCAGGAAGGAACAGCAAAAAAACTCAGTCCTTCTGACTGGAGGGTAATTTTCAAACAGGTTTCTGCGGGAATGGGGCTTGTGATTTTTGATGGCATGATCAGTTCCTACCATGAAATAATCTCTCAATACACAGGAATATCTGATTTCAATATCGGAAAGACCACAGAAATTGTTCTTGAGGAATCCTGGATAAATGACATGGCTGCAGAAAAAAAAATTCACACAAGAATTCCTGTTATTGTAAATATTCCTTCAGAACTTGATGAGCCGTGGAATGTTTTTCTGAGAGACCACAGATTTGAACCGGTTGGAATCTGGAAGAACGCTGGAAAAGGTAAGATTGTCATAATAAGCATTTCTCAGTCCATATGGCATAAAAGTTGTCTCGGTCATACAGGCGGTTTTGACAGCGTTTTCTGGAGATCCCTTGTTTTTGCAGCCAGAAAACCTTTTGTTTTTAAGGCAGTACCGCCTTTCATCACCTGCAGGGTAAATGACGCGGCAGGAAAATCATCTGACTATTCTCCCATAAAAAACTTTGGATATGTTTCTGTTTTGAATGAAAATGGTTTTATTCCTCACATAGGGCTTTGCATAAATGATATTGAACAGGAAGCGATTCCGCATATGAGAGAATTTTATTATCAATCAAAGGCAGAATTTTCCGCGCATGCTTTCACACTCAATCCGGAAAATCAGGATCCATCAATATATCTTGGAAGCGATGGAAAGGAATTTTCTTTTGATCGGCTGGATGCAAACTTCAGGGAAATAGAAAAGACCTTTCTAAAGCTTAATATCACTCCCGCAAAAACCATCAATGCCCACAGATCCCAGATTGGATATGAGTCATTAAATTTTTTCAGGAGCAGAAATCTGATTTTTTCAATGAATCTTCTTAAACCAGGAAAGATATTTTCTGATCCGCGTGCTTTTTCGTGGGAACCAAAACCGTTTGGTATTCAGAATTTTTGTGCTGACTACCTTGATGATAACCAGAGTATATTTAATGCTGTTTTCCATCCCGGAGAAATTACTTCCTCTGGTGCAAGGATTGATTTTTTGCAGTCGGATGCAGGTGGTTTGTCAATCCAGAATGCAGCTGAGAAAGGTGTATTCCAGATAAAAAGGGGTATTGAAAATCTCACCTGCGGTTGTCTGATGTTTCATGAAAGAAATCTTGAGAAGCTTTCAGCAGCGGAGTTTGAAACAATGCTTGGTATTATTGCTGCAGAAATTAGAAAATTCCCGCACATTTTCAAACCATATGACTATATCGCGTCATATCTTAAAAACAGGCAGGATTCAAAAATCATCAGAATGAACTATAAGGATTCTCATATCCAGATTATTTTAGCGGGCAAAAGCACGATGCCTCAATTTGTATACTGTTTTATTGAACAGGGCACAAATATTGTTCAGAGTTTTCTTGAGATACCGCCATTTGAAAAATCCCTGGAACTATTTTACAAAATTCAAATCTGACAGATATTTGAAAAAAAATCAATGGCTCTTTTTATATCCTGAATCTGTCTTTCTCCGGATATTTCCCGTTCAATGATGATGGGACCGTTGAATCCAAGAGTTTTCAACCTTCTCAAAAGCAGAGGAAAATTCACCTGTCCTTCGCCAACAGGTACTTCCTTACCAAGATGCTCGTCTCTGTTGGGCCAGAGTCCATCCTTGCCATGTATACTTTTCACATACTGGCCGAATATCTCAACTGCGTCTATGGGATTTGCCTTTCCGTAAAGGATCAGATTTGCCGGATCAAGGTTTATTCCAACATTGTCAAGACCGATGTCAATGATGGTTCTTTTAAGGGTTGATGGAAGTTCCTGACCTGTTTCAAAACAGAAAAACTGGTTGTTCTTTTTGCATTTTTCAATAAGCTTTTTCATCACAGGAATAAAAGATTGATATACAGGATCCTGTTCATCATCAGGAATAAAACCAACATGAGAGACGATGTACTTTGTACCCATTTCCTTAACAAAGTCTGAAAATTCAAGGGCAAGTTTCAATCTTTCTTCTCTGAAATCAGGAGCAACAAAACCCATGGTTGCGGGTCCATCCTTGAGATTGAATATCTGACCTTTGAATAGAAGAAACACAGAAAATATTTCAATATTGTATTGTTCAGCCTTATGCTTGATCTTCAGTGGATCAAAGACTGCCATGTTTTCGGCAAGAAAACCCATCTGACAGAGCTGAAAGTTAAACATTTTTACTTTTTGAAATAACATATCAAGATCTTCTGATGACCCGACTATTATTCCCAGCCTTGATTTTTCCATACTTTCCCCTTTTTCTTTTTATGATGTTTTTTAATAGGGTTAATAAGGACACCCAGTTCTTTTCCAAAAGATTTTTTCTGCCATTTCTTCAGATGATCAAATTTAAAAATATCATCCGGTGTTTTGATTTTTGTTTCAGCAAGAGCAACAATCTGTTTATGAGAAAGAATTAAATGAGGTGCAAGTTTCAATTCTTCCGCCTTTTTTTCTCTCCACCGATATAATTTTTCTGTTTTCAGCGGAAAAGAACCATCATGTTTTTTCTTCTTTTCTTTATGATATATTTTCTCATACCCGTTGCTTTGAACTGATTTTATTCTTTCAATCATCTCTCCAAGATGTTTCTGGATTATCGGGTATCCTGCTGTCAGATACCTCAGTTTTTCCTCAGTAATGACATCGCTACTGGCAATTTTAAGGATGGATTCTCTGTCAATAATTTTGAATGGCGGAAGGTCCTTTTCTCTTGCTATATCTTCTCTCATTTCAATTATTGCCTGCGCGATGGCAAATTTTTCACCGGAAATTTTTCCCATACCTCTGATTGACTTTGTTTTCTTTTGTGTTTTGATTCCATTGAGGGCGAGATATTCGCACTCTTCTTTTACCCACTCAATTCTATCAATGCTATTTAATTTTTCTTTAAGTCTGTCTGCAAGAGGAAGAAGGTATCTTGTATCAGAAACAGCATATTCAAGCATTTCATCAGACAGGGGTCTTATAGCCCAGTTACTTTTCTGATACTTTTTCTGAAGAACAACATTAAAATATTTTTCCACCAGACCGGCAAGACCTGTTTTCTTTTCTCCCAGAAATTGTGCAGCAATCTGTGTGTCAAAAAGATTGCATATCTGAATTTGTGCGCAATGATAAAGCATCTGGATATCATAAGCAGAACCATGAAGAATTTTTTCAATTTTTGGGTTTGAGAAGATATCTTTCAGGAAGGAAATTTTTATTCTCATCGGGTCTATAATAAAATTCTGGTTTCTTGTGGAAATCTGAACGAGGCATATCTTTGCACCGTACCCGTAAAGAGAATTACCTTCTATGTCAACAGCAATTTCTCTGCTATTTTTCAATTCCTTTACAACCGATGAAATTTTTTCTTCTGAATCAACGAAGCTAAAACTTCTATCCTGATTTCCATTTTTTCTCAATGCGAAGCCATTCAGAAGTTTAGACACTATGCTGGTATAATGTTTTAATGTTTTGCCTATCATTCTTCAGCTGTTTTATCCTTAAGATAAAGGGAATCAAGATAACTCTGAAGTATAATCTGCGCTGCAAGTTTGTCCCTTAATTTTTTTCTCTTTTTTCTGCTCAGATCAGCCATCAGAAGTATGTTTTCCGCTTCAACGGTTGTCATCCTTTCATCCCATGGGATAAACTCCACCTTTATGATGGATTTCAGTCTTGTGATAATTGAAAGCATCTTTTCCGCGCGGCTGCTTAAGGAACCATCATTTTTGAGCGGTATCCCGTAAATGATTTTTCCAACATTGTACTGATTTACAAGACCTTTTATTTTTTCATGCTCGGTTCCATCAACATCAATGGTGCCAAGGCCTCTTGCAATGGTTCTGAAATCATCGCTTATTGCCACTCCAATTCTTTTTTCACCGAGGTCGAGTCCGAGAACTTTTGTTTTTTCCATAGTCTTCTATTGCGGCTACAACCTTCAAGGCCTGCTGAATTTCCTTTACATCATGAACCCTGAAAATTCTTGCTCCACCGATATATCCATACACGCAGCTGGCTATTGTGCCGGCAAGCCTTTCTCCGGCAGGAATATTTCCCGCCAGTGTTCCAATAAAAGATTTTCTTGATGTTCCAAGCAAAATGGGAAGACCGAAGCATGTGAATTCCCTCAATCTGTGTATGATTTCAAGATTATCACAGAGTCGTTTCCCGAAACCTATCCCGGGATCCAGAATTATCTTTTCCCTTTTTATGCCGTTCTGTGTGGAGAAATCTATTCTTTCTCTGAAAAACTCACATATTTCGCCAATAACATCATCATAACAGGGATTATCCTGCATTGTTTCAGGTGTTCCCTTCATATGCATCAGGACCAATCCACAGCCTTTTTCTGCCACAACATCACAGAGTCTTCTGTCGCGCCTTAAAGCATAAATATCATTTATGATATCCGCGCCCTCTTCAAGCGCAATTTTTGCAACATCAGCCCTTGAAGTATCGCAGGAGATAAGGCATTTTACTTTTTTTCTCACCTGGTTTATTACGGGTTTTATCCTTCGTATCTCTTCTTTTTCATCAACAGATACAGCCTTTGGTCTGCTTGACTCACCGCCAATGTCAATAATTGATGCACCTTCTTTTTCCATTTCAACCGCCCTGTCAACAGCAAATGACACATCTTTATAGTACTTTCCACCATCAGAAAAAGAGTCAGGCGTGATATTCAAAACACCCATAATCATAAAAGAGTCTATACTGATTTTTTTCTTATTGATTGAAAAACCGCATGGCGGATTTTCGTAATTTTCAACAATTTCAAGTAAGTTTTTGCCGATGTCTTTCAGATTAAAAAATTGTTTTTCAAGTTTTTCCGCCAGTTTTTTGTATTGCTTTAATGTTGCCATCAAAATAACATCAACATTTTTATCTTCAAGGTTCAAAACAGAATAAGGAATTGCGGCATCCCCTCCGACAGCAAGCGCCTCCTGTTTTAATACATTTGCCTGTTTAACATTGACAGAGGAAATTTTCACACAGTACATGCGACTCTTTGGTTCCATCAGATGAATACCTTCAGGATGCACATCAATTCTTACAAATTCCTGTTTGATTGTGGATGGAGCAAGAATCCTTGCAATCATTTGAGTTTTTTCAGAAGGGCTTTCCTGTAATCTTCTGCCTTCAAATTTTCAATTCCTTCTATCTCTTTTTCTGTAAAATACCTTATTTTTCCGGCAATCATTCCAACCACCTGCATTTTCGCTGTTTCTTCTGTCATCCAGGCGCGTATGAATGCTTCTTTCAATGTTTCTCCGACACTGACAGCGCCATGGTTTTTCAGAAGCACCACATTATATTTTTTAATCTGTGAAACAACAGCTTCTCTTATCTCCTCACCTGCAGGAATCACATACTCAATCATCGGTATTTCTCTCCCAAGCATTGCCACAAAATCAGGATAAAATGGTTTTAATCCTGTTCCGGCAGAAATCAGTCCAAGCGTGATTGGCGGATGTGTGTGAATAACAGCCTTTATATCAGGCCTTGCAAGATAGCAGCCAATGTGCATTGAAATCTCACAGGTTGGTTTGAGCTTTCCGTATAGTTTTCCTGTTTTCAAATCTATCTTAACCCACTGGTTTTCCTTTATTTCGTCAAGGGCAAAACCGCTGGGTGAAAGATACACAAAATCATCTTCTCTTGCGCTGATATTACCTCCTGGACCGGCAGCAAGATTTTTCTCAAGAACCAGTTTACCGTATTTGCACAGTTCTTTTCTTATATTTCCCATTGAATCCTCCTCAATCCAGCATACCAATTATTATGCCAGGGGCAAAAGGCAAAGAGTTCAGCGATCTACACAATCTTTATCCTTCCGAATTTTCTTTTTCCGACCCTGAAGAGTTTACCATCAGGTTCTATTTCAGCATTGATATCCGAGATGGTTTTTCCATCAATTTTAACAGCATTCTGGGTTATCATCCTTTTTGCTTCTGATTTTGAAACTGCAAGACCGGAAAGAAACAGGATATTAACTACATTTTCTTTTTTTCTGTTGATCTTTGAAGCGGGTATCTCTATTATCGGAATATGTTCAGGCATCTGTTTTTCCTTAAAGACCCTGTCAAAGTTCTTTTCTGCTTTCTCGGCTTCTTCTTCTGAAAAGAACTGGCTGACTATTGTTCTTGCAAGAAGAGCTTTTGCCTGTCTTGGCTTGTTTTTGACCAGATCCCTGAATTTTGCAATATCCAGTTCGGCAAGAAGTTCAGCGTATGATTCCATCAGTTGATCCTGTATGGACATAATCTTACCGAACATATCATCCGGCGTTGTTGAAACCGGAATATGATTGTTATAACTCTTGCTCATTTTCAGCTTTCCATCTGTTCCGACAAGTATGGGCATTGTGAGAACCACCTGTTTTTCCTGTCCAAAAAATTCCTGAAGGGCTCTTCCTGCAAGGAGGTTGAATTTCTGTTCGGTTGCTCCAATTTCAATGTCAGCTTCCAGTACGACAGAATCATATCCCTGAAAAAGAGGATACATAAATTCATGGAAATAAATTGGTTTACCTGACCTGTACCTTGCAGAAAAATCTTCTCTTTCAAGTATCTGCGCAATAGTGAAACATGATGAAATTTTTATAAATTCTTCAAGCGATAAAATGCTCAACCAGTTTCCATTATAAACAAACTCCACCCTATCAACATCCAGGACCCTGCTGACCTGTTCAACATAAGTATCAAGGTTCTTTTTGATCTCTTCAGCTGAAAGAATAGGTCTTGTTTCATTCCTTCCGGTTGGATCTCCAATCCTTGCGGTGAAATTGCCTATCAGAAAAAAAATCTTATGCCCGAGTTCCTGAAACTGACGAAGTTTTCTTATAATTACCATGTGGCCTATGTGTATATCAGGACTTGTCGGGTCAATACCATACTTAATTCTCAATGGTTTTCCTGTGGAAATACTTTTTTCAAGTTTTTTCCTCAATTCATCCTCTTCAATTATATCCACGGTGTTCTTTTTAATAATTTTTATCTGCCGATCAATCTCATGCATATCAATCCCCCAGAATTGAAAATCATTATTATTTTAACCCAGGAACCCTGTTTAAGAAAATTTTGGAAGATTCCATTTGAACAATATTGCGAAAAGTCGCAGCAAAAAAACAGAAGCCATTGAGATGTATGCGGAGATATATATTCCAGAAAACTGGCTCAATATCCAGAATACAAGACAACCTGCAAAAGAACACGTTGCATATATTTCCTTGTTTAAGACCATCGGTATTTCATTGACAAGAATATCCCTGATGATTCCACCCCCAATCGCGGTACTCATGCCCAGAACAACAACTCCTATAACTCCGAGACCGGCCTGATTGGCAACAATACATCCTGTTGCTGTAAAAGAGGCAAGACCGATTCCATCAGAAATCAGGAAAATCTTTGTATAGGTTGAAGTATTTACATTTTTTTTCAATAACAGGGCAGCAAAAATCCCGGTTATGCTGAAAATCGTATAACTTATGTCTGTGAGCATTAACGGTATTTTTTGAACAAGTATGTCCCTTATTGCTCCGCCGCCGAGTGCTGTTGAAAAGCCGATAAATATGATGCCGAAAAGGTCAAGATTATGAATGCGAGCCTTTATGGCACCTGAAAAGGAAAAAGCAACCAAACCCACTATATTGAGAAAGAAAAGGTATGTTTCGTCCACAGTCATAATGACTCCAGAATTTTTTTAACTTCATTGAACTCTGATTTTTTTATAATAAAATCCGCTTCTGAAAGTGCGCTTTCATCAAGCATGCTGGTAATCGCGATGCATCTCATGCCCGCACTTTTTGCTGCTTTTATACCCGCCGGAGAATCTTCAATCACAATACAACCAGAAGCCGGAATGCCGAGTCTTTCAGCGCATTTCAGATATATTTCAGGGTCTGGTTTTGGTTTTGAAATATCCTGAAATCCCATAATAACATTAAAAAACTTTATGAATCCAGCATTTTCAATAAGTTTCATCACAAAATTTTTATCAGAATTTGAAGCAACAGCAAGTTTATATTTGAGAGAGAGTTCTTTTAACAGTTTTTCAATCCCATCAAAGGGCTTTGCCTGATCTGAAATTTCAAAAAGAGACCTCCTTTTTTCATCAAGAAAACAGTCAATTCTGTCCGGAATCAAGTTTTTTTTGACGAGACCTTTCAGAAAATCTTTATCGGAAACTCCGATACCCATTGCATAAACAGTATCATCAAGGAAAATACCCTGTTGTGCAAAAACCTTTTCCCATGCAATCTTATGCAAAATTTCAGAATCAAACATGACTCCGTCAAGATCAAAGATTACAGCCCTGATATGCATTAAGTTTCCTTTTTGGAAATGTTAGATCGGCATATACAAAATCTCTCAATCCTGCTCTTTTGAAGTAGATATATATTTTATCATATCAGAAAATCTATTTATGAAATGGCATACAGAGAAGACATCAGAATACCCGGGATTATTCCCACGGTCAGATTATCATCAATTCTGAAAGGCAAAACCTCAAGGATGCACCCGGTCAGAACCCCTGTGAACAATATTTCAAATGATACAGAAAAGTGCAGTGAGAGTAGCACCGCTATTATGCTGTTTATAATAATTCCGCCAAACATGCCCTCAACAGTTTTATCTGGAAAAATGTGGAGTTTCCCAAACCTTGAACCGAACATCGCACTTGCGGCGTCCCCGAAAGTCAGAAACAAAAGATTTGCCACTGCAATCGGAAAATGGAAATAAAGAACAGAGATAAAGCTTGCAATCATGAAATTTGTATCACCGGTTAGAATTCCTGGTTTTGTTTTGAAAACGCCGGGTGAATGCTTCAAAAGCCAGTTCCAGAAACCAGGATGAAGATATCTTTCAAACTCCATCAGAAGCAGCCAGAAAAGAAAAAATGCCGCAATAAGAGCCGGAACCAGCGGGTCTTCTGTCAGCAGATACACAAAAGGTATAAGTCCACCGAAAGTAATTCTGTAAAGTTTCCTTTTCCACAAAATCATTTTGTTAACCTTATTTCTTTAATTGCCTGGTGATTGATAACAAGATTTGTTAATATCAGAAGAATCGTTGATATGGCCAGTTTCAGAAAACTCTGCGGGTATATCTGCCATAGAATTACAAAAAACAGAATCACCTCTGGCAGAATAATTTTCAGGGAACGTGGATTGATTGTTTGAGCAATGAACCAGAAACCAAGAATAAAGGGAAACACAGAAGGCGCGAGATACAGCATCACTCCACCCATTGTGGCAATACCTTTGCCTCCTTTGAATTTCAAAAATACTGGATAGCAATGTCCTAATATTGCCGAAATGCCGATAAAAGTAAGCAGTATTTCATTTTCTATGCCGGCTGATTCTGCAATAGCCATACTTCCTGCGCCCTTAAGAGTGTCCCCTATCCATACCATTATTCCCCATTTTTTTCCAATGCTTCTTGCCACATTGGCAGCGCCTGGATTTTTTGTGCCTATCCTGCGGATGTCCTGGCCTACCAGAAAATGGGTAAATAGATATGCAAAGGAGATACTTCCAATTATATACGCCAGCGCAACGAAAAAAATTACTTTCATTGCTTAAATTATACCTCAATCAAAAGTGCTTTTACAAAAATACTGTGTTAATATAATTTCAAAAGGAGAATAAATGGTTTTTTCAAAAAAAGCCCTTGAGAGTATAAAAAAAATTCATAATCTTTCATCCATTGTGAATGCAAAAGATCACAGAGAAAAACTTCTTCATCTGGCGGAAAAACACATTATTGAAATCAGGCGGCTTTATAGCAAAAATGATCCTCACGCAGATATTGAAACAGGGGATCTGGCGGTGCTGTGCTTTGAACTGATTCTTGAGAGCAAAAAGAATCCTGATGAAATCCTTCAGGTGTGCTTTGACAGGTATGAAAGAAAATTAGATCTTCTTAAAGAAAAAAACTTATAATTCTGAGATTTCCGGAAGTTTTTCACGTCTTTCAAAATCTGTTTTTTCAAGAAGCACCGGGCACATCAAACCTGTCAGGAATAGCAAAATACCGCTGAAGATAAAGGTTGTTTCTATGGAATAAATGGATGCTAATGCTCCACCAATTATTGGACCTATGCCTGCACCTAAGGATGATATTCCACCAGCAACCCCGAAGTTTCTTCCGAGTTGTTTCCTTTTGGTTCTGAGGTTTATGTGGGTGTTAATTGTTGTGATGATGCCACCTGCAGCAAGCCCTGCTAATATCCTGATAGACATCAGCTGCCCAGGGTTTTTAGCCAGGCAGGCGATCATCGTCAGGATTCCTGTTATTGAAAGCATTGTTCCCAGAATAACCCTGTGGTCTTTTTTTCTGGCAAGGTTTCCCGCAATCACAGCAGCAACAACGCTTGCAATTCCTGAAGCCGCTATTATTGAACCTGCTATTGTTGCGATTTTTTTTGATTCAGGGGAGATCTTCTGGATAAAAAGGGCAAGAACAGGAGAAAGTAAACTTGCTGAACACTGGAATAAAAACAGAATAATGAGAAGAAAAAGAAGGCTGTTTCCTGATCCATTTGTTTGGTTTTCTGTCTCTTCCTGTTGCTCCTGCTGTTTTTCTGGTTCCTTTACACCGAGCATAATCATGCAACCAGCTATTCCCACAAGTATCCCTGAAAGAAAAAAGGTGTTTCTGTATCCCCATATATCAGAAGCCAGACCTCCAAGAAAAGGACCGATTGAGGCAGCAATGAATGCTGAAGTTTGCATAAGTCCGAGACCATACCCTGATTTTTCTTTTGGAAGATGGCTTGCTGCAAGAATGATTGCGGCAGTGAGGGTCCCGGTAAAAAAACCCTGTAATATCCTCAATATCAAAAGTTGCCCGACAGTTTTTACAAAACTCATTGCAACCAGAACAGCAAACCCTGAAAACATTGCTCTTTCAACCATTATCTTTCTTCCGAATCTGTCTGAAAGGATTCCCCAGAAAGGGGATGAAATAACAAGCATAAGCGGTCCCACTGTTTGGAGAAGACCTGTCCACAGTGCTGCCTGTTTTAAATCCACTGCTCCGAGTTCCTGCACATAGTAAGGAAGAAAAGGAAGGCAGAAATGAAAACCAATCAGAGATATGGTTTCTGCCAGCCAGATGATATAAAGGTGCTTTTTCCAGTGTTCCATTTATTCAAGCAGAGAGTTTATCTGCGAGAAATAGTTTGCATAAAACGAAATCACAATTGATGCAATGTAAAGAGCAACAATAAGATAAACCACCACCGGTATAATTTTCAAAACCGCCTCAACAGCAAGATTTACCTCCTGCTGGAGATGCCAGGCGGCTTTTTCAAGTGTTTCATCAAGTCTGCCTGTCTGTTCTCCTGTCTGAAACATGTCAATAACAATCGCAGGTAGAAAAGGATTTGTTGAAAAAGCAGCTGAAAGGCTGGAGCCCTGTTCAACCAGTTTCCCTGATTTGATAATTTCTCTTTCAACAACTCTGTTTCCTGAAGACTTCGCTGAGATTTTTATTGCCTCAATTGCAGGAAGTCCTGCTGAATAAAGACAGCCAAATGCCTGCAGGAATCTTATAACAGAAACTTTTTTGAAAAGTTTCCCGAAACCGAGCGGAAGTTTCAAAGAAAGGGAATCCCTTGCTTCCTCCATCCCTGGTTTTGAAAGAACCCTGTAGGAAAAAAATATGCCGAAACTGGCTCCATAGATCAGAATAAACGGTGGAAGAATTCTGGCTAAAAATGCAAAGACTGATTTTGTGAAAAGAAGCGGTACAGCAGGAATAATGATGGCTGCGTGAAGAAGTATTGCAGGATAAATCATACCGCTGATAAGTTTGTATTTCACGTCCTGGAGCGTTTCAAAATAAAGAGCGAGTTTTTCAAAAAGTTCAGCGAGATTTCCGGAAATTTCGCCGGCTGAAACAGTCTTTATTTCAAGGGTGCTGAACAGATTTTTTGACTGTTCCATAGCATAAGCCAGGGACTGGCCTTTTTCAATATGAAAAAGAAGATTTTCAGAGATCTCTTTTGAGATTGATTGATTTTTTAACTGTCTTAAAGATACAAGAATTGATATACCTGATTTAAGCATGACTGAAAGCTGCCTGTAAAACAGGGCTTTTTTCTGATGACCTGTCCAGAATTTAACAATTAAACTTTTTATTTTCTCGGGCCGAATATCGCTGTTCCAATCCTGATGCATGTTGCTCCTTCTTCTATTGCAATACGCCAGGTATCACTCATCCCCATAGAAAGAATCCTCATTTCAACATTTGGGAAATCAAGTTTTGAAAAACTATCAAACAGCCTTTTTGTAATCCTGAAATAGGGCCTGATATCTTTTGGATTTTCAACAAAGGGTCCCATTGTCATAAGACCCCGGACAACGATATTTGGAAGTCTGCGGATTTCTTCAATGAGTTTTTCTGCATCTTCAGGAAAAATTCCTGATTTCTGGGCTTCCTTTGCGCTGTTTATTTCTATCAAAATCGGATAGGGTATTTGAGTATGCTTTGAAATCTCAGCTGCAAGCTCAAAGGAATCAACTGTTTCAATGATATCAAAGATTTTCAGTGCTTTCTTCACCTTGTTTTTTTGAAGATGACCTATGAGATGCCATTTTGCTGATTTTCGTATTTCAGTAAATTTCTTTTCAGCCTCCTGAACATAGTTTTCTCCAATATCAGTAATTCCTGCCTCAATTGCCTGTTTTATTTCCTCAAAAGACCTTGTCTTTGTCGCTGCGACAAGCGTCACATGCGGTGGGATTTCTTTCAGGATTTTTTCAATATTCTCCTTTATCATAACTTTTTCCCCCTTCTTCTCACTGTATCAGGCAGGCTCAATGGCTTAACATCCTTTTTCTTAGAGTGAAAAACTGATAGATGGGGTATATCCGAGAACACCTTTTCAATAGATTGAAAAGTTTCTGCAGACAAAGGTTCAACAGGACTATCCCTCAGAGGCGTGTTAAGATAAACGATATCAGGTTTCAGTTTTCTGCATATTTCTGCAATTTTTTCCGCTTCTTTCAGATTCTGGTTTATAAACATTGTCTGGATTGTGAAAACGCCTTTATAAAATTTTCTGAATTCAGTTATTGCCTTAATAATTTCTGCAATTTTTATACCGCAGCATGGCTTATTTATTTTCTCAAATGTTTCCTGGGTTGCAGCGTCAATCTTGAATGAAACAAGGTCCATCACCATAATATCGTTTTGCACAGATATATCTGTAATTGTTGAGCTATTTGTAAGAAGAGCGCATTTCCCTTTTTTATTATTTTTTATCCAGACAGCAACATCCTTCAGATTCTTTGCAAGGGTTGGTTCTCCCCTTCCTGAAAATGTGAAGTAGTCAATCGCAACATCACGAATATTCTCAAGTTCCCCTATTACTTCTTCAGTCTTAACAAAAATTTTTCTCTCGCATGAAAAAATACCTGTTTTCCCAATCTGGCAGTAAACGCAATCAAAGGAGCAGATCTTTTGTTCCTGTGAAAGCAAGTCAATACCAAGGGAACTGCCCAATCTCCAGGAACTCACAGGTCCATAAATATATTTCATTTTATTTAGCCCTTTCTTGCAGCAAGATCGCTGCATCCAGGAGCATCCATCTGTTTTTTTGCCAGTTCAACAAGCCACTCCGGGAAACTTCCGCCTGCATCTTTCAGAGCAATCTCAGTTAATTTCTTTACGATTTCAGGATACTTTGAAGCATGGTTTGTTTTGAATGCGTCCTTACCCTTTCTTCTGTAAAGAAGGATTCCAGTCATATCCATCTTGAAGTTTAAGTGCCAGTCTTCTGTGATGACTGTTGGACTTGGTCCCCAGCCAACCGTAACATGGTCCCTGATGATTGATTTTTTGATAGCTTTTTTCAAAAAAGGTTTTCCATCAATATCGAACTTTTCTTTCACACCGGCAGATTCAATGATTTCTGCTGCTATATCATGGTGCTGAACAAAAATATCAGATATTTTCCCTTTGTGTTTTGCGCCTGGAAATCTTATCATCAAAGGTATTTCATAAACCTCAGGCATTGATGGATAACCTCTTTTCCCCATATAATTTCTATCTCCTATCGTATGACCGTGGTCAGAGGTAAATATCACCAGAGTGTTTTCCAAAAGCCCCATCACCCTCATTGTTTCAATAAAATATCCAAACCACCTGTCGCACATTGTGACCTCACCACTGTAATTGGCCTGGGTACGACGAAGTAAGTATGATTCGAGCTGCTGCTGGGTATATCCTGATTTAATCTGTTCAGGTCCATCTTCCTTCAGATACATCTTTCTGTAATAGGCTGGTACAAGCCATGGTTCATGAGGATCAAATGATTCCACAACAAGAAAGAATTTTTCTGCATCCTGATTTTGAGTCAGCCATTTTGATGCCTCACGAAAAACCCTCGGAGCAAAGAATTCCTCTTCCTGCCACCTGTCATGCATATTCATAATGCACTGCTGGATAAACCTGACACTGGATTCAGTCTGAAGTGGCCTGGGAAGCCAGTAATCAAGTTCCTGCTGTGTAAGATGTGGACCTGAACGCGCAGGATCTGTTTCCTGTCCGCGAAGAAATGTCCATTGATCAAAGCCACGCCAGAAATTTTTTGATGGTTTGAACATATGATAGACATTTGAAATCAAAGCGGTACGATAACCGTTTTCCTTAAGTATTTCTGAAACTGTTGGTTGATTTTCAGGTATCGGACCCCATCCAGCGGCACCGACAAAGTCTCCCTTGAGCTTGAAATCTCCGTTTTCAAACGGATAAACCCTTTTTCCTGTATAAAGGGCTCTGCGAGCTGGAAGCGTGGGTAATGATTCAGGAAAAGCAGAGGTAAAAACAACAGAATCCTGAGCAAATCTATCAAAATGTGGTGTAAAAACCTTTCCCCAGTATGGTTTTCCGTAGAAGCCAATGCAGTCCTTTCTCAGAGAATCAAAAACAACAAGAACTATATTCATTTTTCCTCCTGCTGTAAGTGAACGTTTAAGATTTTAACTTGAAAACTGACTGCTGGCAAAAAATGGTTTCACAATCAACTCAATGCTGAATGTCCCGGCAAATCAGTTTATTTTTTCACAGATATTTGGCAGAGATCTTTTTCCTGTTCAAGGTTGATTTTGTATCTGCTGATTCTGTTTTTTCCCTGTGGTGAAATCTTTGCTTTGTTCATTGCATCAAAAATTCTTGCAACAGGAGCAATTCCATCTTCAACGACATAGAGGAAATTACCTTTGATTTTTACTGAATGGGTCGGACCAAGTCTGGCATCTTTGAGCCGTCCAAATTCTGTCAGTGAAAGATTGGTATCATGAATAATTGCAACTTCGCCTGCTGTGGTTCGCAGTGCCGCAAATAACAGACCTGTTTCAGAATCAAAACTCATTCCAACAGGACTTCCACCAACTGCAAGATGATAGAGTTCAACAAAGGTTGTGCCTGTGTCCTTTATTTTGGAAATATCTGAACCATAGGAACTGGCATAAAAATGGTCTGGATAAAGAGCTGATTCCATTGAAGGACCCCAGTAGTTGTCTATCAATGGTGGATAACCGGAGTGTCTTTTTGTTATCGGATTTTCCCTGTAAAGAAAACCCTGGTCTTTTTCTTTTGTTCTGTCATATGCAGAGAAACCCCTGATATATATTTTGTTGTCCGGCCCCAGACTTATTCCGGCAGGGGTTCGCGTTGTTTTTGGACTTTTTCCTCCTTCAAACCATCCACCGATGGCATAGAGAAATGCGCCTGTTTTAATTGAAAAAACTCCTGTTGAATGGCCGCTATCATGTGTTGCAGAAATATAGATTCTTCCCTCTTTTTCATTCACAATCACCTGGCTGGCATGTCCGGCAAATGGTCCGATTCTCCCTGAGACTCCGAA
Organism: uncultured bacterium; assembly: GCA_964532995.1. Classification (GTDB taxonomy): domain Bacteria; phylum Ratteibacteria; class UBA8468; order B48-G9; family DTJG01; genus DTJG01. The sequence goes on along the minus strand of CAZHJN010000016.1, from coordinate 19,741 downwards.
CTCAGCGATAATCTGTTTTCCATCAGGGCTGATTTTTACTAGATTGGCTGCTGGAAATTTCATTGTCTCCTTTTTCCATCTGTAAAGGACATAAAGGTTTCCTGAATCATCAACATCCATTGCCCATGGATTTTCAAGATAAAAAGGATAGTAGTATTCAACCCTCACAATGTCATCCTTTTTTGCTCCTGATGCTGGATTTATCTGTATATTGCCATCTTTCACAATATAGTTTGGACCAGCAATTGAAAAACTGTCTGTTCTGTAATATTCTGTCTCTCCAATGGAGATTTTTTTGATTTCTCCGGGTGCTTTGAAAATAACTTTCTCAGGATCTGCTATCTTTATTTCCATCGTCTCAAGGCCTATTCTACCTTTATTGCCAAAACTTTCATCAAGGGTCCATCTGATTCCGGTAATTACAGAAACATTATATTCACCTTCACTTACAGTATTCCCTGAAAAATCCCTGCCATCCCAGTCAACAAATGACTGACCTGCTGGAATTTTTCCTGTGGAAATTGTTCTGACAGTTTTTCCCTTTGAGTCCTTTATGACAAAAAGATAACTTCCTTCAGTGTCTGTGTTAAAAACAATTCTTGCTATTTTGCCGGTTTCTCTTTCCGGATACATCGTGAGCGATTTTGTTATAACACTTACCTTTGCTTCAGAGAATACTGCGGCAAGCAACAGTATGCCTATGGCTATAAAAACTTTTCTCATTCTATCCTCCCTGTTTAAATTTTTTAAAATCAACTTTCAGTTATCTCTCAATCAGAAGCATTGTTGCGCCTTTGAATTTTACAGTGCATAAGTTTTTGTCTTTCAAAAGTTTTCCATGCAAACATTTTATATTTTTTGCAGGACCTGTTTCAAATTTTACGGTTGTTTCTCCAATATCATCCCATACAGGCATCACAGGTTTTTCTTTTCCAAAGCCGTAATCAAAAATTGCTATACAGCTGTATTTTTTTCCTGTCCTTTTCCTCGCTATGATGAGATTTTGGTCAATATTACATACCCTGTTTATCCTGCAGTCTTTTGCGGGCGCAACCACAAAATTTCTCAATTCCTGTGAAAACCCGTGGTATAAAAGAACATCACCCCATTTTGACTTATCCCTGTTTTCCTGATCCCAGATATATGAAAGACCCTGATAGAATCCTGTGATTCTGATATATCCTTTACCTTTTTTAACCTGAATTGCTGCTATGCCGCCGTCCTGATATTCAAGGATTTTGCTACCTCCTTCCGGCAGGGACAAAACATACTTTGAGCAGACAACAGGAAAAGAAACCTGTTGAGTGACATCCAGCAATTGCTGTTGTGGCAATTCCAGTGGAAGCCTTCCTGTTGAGTTTTTTCTTTCAATCCTCTGTGAAGAAAAACCATCTATCCACGAACCGATGTCTATGTCTCTATTACAATGGTCTTTCAAAAATCCGCCTTCTATAACAAGAAATCCGCCATCTTCAACCCATTTTTTTATTTTTTCCCATACACTTTTTTCAACATAATTAAAAGGCATATAAAGAAGTTTGTACTTTTTAAGGCAATCTGCTTCCACATCATAACCTGAAACAAAGTCAATACTGTAATTGGCATGCAGCAGAGCATAGTAAAGAGTAATTAAAGAAGCATTATATTCAGGTTCCCATATCTGCTGCGCAGGTGTCCAGAGTATCGCGATTGATGCTGGATCCAGCTCAGTATTCAAAAGATAATTTTCTGCTTCACCGGCATCTCGGTTAAGCATGGCAATCTCTCGGACCATATCGGTTTTTATTTCCCATGGATTTGCTTCGTTTCCACGCAGACAGCCATAGCTGTACCAGAAAATTTCAGTGACACCATTTATCAGCTGCTCGTAGAACTTGTACCTTGCATATACAGGAGAATAATTCCATTCAACAACATTGTATATCCCCATCGGAAGATTTTTTGCCTGACATCTCATCATATCAACAAGGAATGCATTTCCGCCACGAAGCCAGACCTCATATCCAGGCCAGTCCTCACCCCATATACCATCAAGATATTGATTCTTATAAAGATGCCAGAGGTCCCATCCATGTCCATCATAACCACCGCCGAGATAACTGCTTACAGGCCAGTTTGGACTGCTCCATGCATAAGGAAAATAATTTTTATTTGCTCTTTTTGCAATTTCCCAGAGCCTGTTAATCCTTTCCATCCTTATCCTGTTGATCCAGTAGAAAAGTCCTGGATTTTCATCGCGCATTATTGATGCTGGTTTTATTTCAATTTTTTCATACCCTGAAACACCGATATCTGAAAGAGGGACTTTATTATTTTTCAGGTTTTCTATGATTTCAAGTCTTGTTTTTTCACCACCGGCAAGATACTCCTGCAGCAATCCTGACGAGATTTCATCGCCCAGTTTCAGGTTTCTTACATTTTTCAACGCATTGTATCGTTCAAACATTCCTGAAGCATTAAGAGAAAAGTTTTTTATTTTGCCTTCTATTTCTTCCTGTTTTTTATAGTAGTCATCGTAATTAACCGTTCCGCCTCCATATCTCAGATACATAAAGCCATTGTTTATTATTTCCGGTATCAATTCAGCGGCAGCATAATGAAGTCCATTTATGCCAAGAAGTCTCAAAAATTTATATTGTTTTTCTCTGTATTCAACAGGTTCCTTTGATGTCAGCTTACAGTCTGTGTAGATGGCGAGCTTTTCAGGAATTTTCCCGGGATGCTCCTGTGCCACCTGTTTAACAGCTTCAGTATTTCTTTCAACAAGTTCTTCTGCCAGAAGAATTTCCAGTTTTACCGGACCAGGAGATACAGGTACAGTGTAAAGATAGATATATTCCTCCTGTCTTTTTTCAGAAATTGCGAAAGACCTTGATATTATGTTTTTACCATCAGTAATTCTTACATCCAGTACCCAGGGAACATCCTTCTGGCTTATTCTTCTGCATACGAGGATTCTTCCATGGACCGGAAGTTTTATCCAGTTTGATTCTGAGAAGGGTTTGATAAAATTTTCAATGTCAGGTTTTTGTTTCACAAGTCCATTGTTTGAAACATATCCAAGATTAGGCCACCAGTTACCGTGTTCATCTGTATATGAGCGGACAAGCGAAACATTGCAGCTTAATGGAATTTCAGAGGAGTTTTTCAGTTTTATCTCAATGGTGAACCCGAAACAGAAACTCCAGAGAGCAAAGAAAATTATAACAGCAAACCTTATTAACATTTCAATGACATTATAACATGATTTCCCATCAATTTACGCTCTAACTTTTTTATTTTTCTGAAAATACCGGCACAAAAATATCAAGATGGTCTAACCTGCCAGCATAAATATATCTGCCGTCAAATAGCATTCCACCCCAGCCGTAGGACCCATAATTTTCAAATTTCTGATTTTCCCTTTTTTCCTCCCGCCAGATCACTTTTGGACTTTTTATGTCAGAAATATCCAGTAATCGCAATCCCTGATAATATTCCTGGATTAAAAGATATGGATAAGGATTGAGGACCAGCGCTCTTCCGGAATACGTGTATTGTACAAAAGATGGGTCTTCAAAACAGGTCTTGCTGACAGGAACAGGTTTTTCAGGATTTTTGATATCAACAGCACATAGATACATAACATCGTCAGGGTTTTTTCCTTTATGCGTCCAGAATAAAAGATAATTATTGTAAATTCCGGGACCGCCATAATAATGGGCTCCACAGGGGATTAAGCGGTCAATTGTGGATTTTCCAATGACCTTCGGAAGATCAGGGGAAGACACATCAACTGTAAAAATAGCTGTGGCTTCTCCTGGTTTTTCCTCTGCTTCCTTTTTGTATATTGCATATCCCAGAATATAGAGATAGTTTTTATCTGTGATTCCTCCTCTCTGGAGTAAAGCAACTGTTTTTTCATCAGGAGAAAGGTCAGGAGTTAAGATTAATCTGTGTACCGGAGAGAGGTCTTTTCCATTATTTACAGGCTTAAAAACAGCAACAGCGATAGAACCCTTTAAATCATTTTCGCCATTGCCAACAACATAAATAAAACCATTGATTTGATTCATAAAATACCACAGAACATTTTCGGGTAGTTTAACAAGATTGATTATAATTGGTTTATCAGGCCGTGAGACATCAACCACGATGATCTCTTTATAAGCAAGACTTATCAGATAGATATAAGGGCTTTTTGAAACCTGAAAATTCTGGTCTCCATATGGACCACCAGGACAGTTTATAATTGTTTCCGTTCTGTAAAAGGGTTTTGTTATATCTTTAATGTTCACGGGTATTAACGAGTTTCCAGCCATGTATATATAATCGCCGGTCATAACCATGTTGTTTGTTTCCCTTGTGATGGTTCTGAGATGCCCGATTTCAGTTAAACTGTCGTTTTTAACATCGAATACCCTTGTACCATAATAATGGTCAGCCACATACAATAAACCATTTTCATAAATAATCTTTCTGCAGCAGGAATCAAAATATGTGGAATGATTAAGCGGTAAATAAGTTTTTTTTACCATCTTCAGATTACCCGCTTCAGAAATGTCAAAAATGTAGATGGCTGTTTTATACTTAAATAGAGATTTCAATCCTTCTGTCATTGTGAGCCTGTTAGAAATTTTTTCATCTTCAGAAATCTTTTCCCACCCAGCGCAGAAAAGTCTGCTGCCATCTGCCAGAATTCTTTCCGGTATTTCTATGTCTTTGTACTCCCCTATTTTATTTATCTTCTGAGGATTCTTTATATCAAGAACAATAATTTTTGCCTTGCCGGGTGCTATCTCAACCCCTTTTCTTCCACTCATAGCCAGATAAAGTATGTTTTTGTTAACAGTTATACTTTCAATAAATTCTTCAGTTTTATAGAGAGCGATTGCAGATACTTTTCTGTAATCCGAGACATCAAAAACAACAAGAAGATTACCATATGTAACCAGAAGATATTTATCAATAAAAACCATTTCAGCATTGGGATACCATGTTTTAGAAAGGACAGTTTTTTCCTTTTCATTAATATAACCTTCCAAATCTATGCATCCTAAAAGTTCTGGAGAAAAAGGAGGTGAAACTTTATATACTCGTAAAGCCCTGTTTAAGTTTCCACACGCCAGAAAAAGATGGTCGTCCTTGAATTCAAATCTATAAAAAGGATGGATTCTATCCTGATATTCATCGGGCTGCCATTCATATTTTTCCAGTTCCTCAGGTTTTCCTGGATTGCTGATATCAACGGGCATGAACTTCTGATATAGATTCAGCAATAGGATATTTCTGTAAATTGCCATATTTCTCGCTGCATATTTACCACCCTCTATCTCGCTTATGATTTGCATCCTATCAGGGCTTGAGGCATCGATTGCTGCAAGTTTGAAATTGGATTCAGATTTTGTCTGATAGATATAATTGTTAACTTTAACAAAATCCACACCCCACCCGTGAGGGTAATTCACTGTTCCAACAAGTTTTAATCCTGTTATTTTATTTTGCTGGGAATAAACAGTTGAGCCAAAAAAAAGAAATAAAAATAAAAACATCAAAAGTTTAAGAGTTTTCATTTTTTTCTCCTACTTGATTTGATGAACATTACCGGCTTCAATTATTTCCACCTGGTCTATCCAGAGTTTCTGCCCCTGTGTGTTTTGATTAAGGCTGAAACTTATTCTTGATGGTTTCACATCAGATGGTGTTGAAAATGATATTGTATGTCTGACCCAGTCAGTCGGTAAGTCTTTTCTTGCTCCCTCACCGGGAATATTTTTCAAACCGCCCGGTAAAAAAACAAGAAACGGACGACCCTCTTTTTTGTTGAATCTATAGTAAAAGGTCAGAGTATAAAAGGTTTCCGGCTTGAATTCATAAATTTGAGAATACCAGAAACATAAATCCTTAGCCTCAAAATTTTCCATAGAAACACATTTTCCAGAAAAACCATTTTGTTCCCATTTAAGGATTGATTTACTATTTTCAGGTTTGCTCGGTAACCAGGCTACAGGTATTTCAGGATTTACAGGGTCAGGGAATTCAAAACCACCATTATACATAAAATTTTTGCCAGGCGAATTGAAACCTTCAGGTGGAGGTAAAACTTCATGAACAGAAAAATCATCAAACCATACTGTTCCGGAAGAGTCTTTTCCGGGATAAATGGCGCATAAAATTCTTATTCCTTTTGCTTCTTTAGGAGCAGTTGCCACAACTTCTCTTTTTTCCCATTCTGTTGTTGCTGTAAATCTGTCTCCAACTGGTTTTTCAGCACCTGTAAATTTTCCATCTTTATCAAGCCAGTAAAACCAGATTCTCGCATAGTTTTTTATTTCTTTGCTTTTGCCCCAACCTTTAATAAAATAAATGCCACCAGGTTTTATACCCCTGACATCTGTGGCATAATAAGCGGTTTTATTTCCTTCTTCTTTTATCCCTATACTGTATTTTCCTGAATGCTTTTCTTCGTCTGTATAAAAACAATTTGCTCCACTTTTATTCCAGTGATCCGGTACATTATCCTTGTTTTCATCTATTTCCAGATCAGGGTTTAAAATAAGATTTTTGTTTTCAGCAGATGAGCAAATGGCAGATAGGATAAAAAATAATGCTACCAAACAAAAAATTCCTTTTTTCATTTTTCCTCCCATTTATTTTTTATGTGAATTTTCAATCTTTTCTGGTTGTCAGTCTGGTATAGTCAGAAATTGAAATACTACCCCTCTTCAACCATTCCACATGTCCGTCAACAAAAACTGCATTGGCTGCTGTTGCTCCATTGTGAGGCCACCGTAAACGTGAAAAATCCCCGGTATTCTGTATTTCGTTATAGTATCCATCCATAAAAACAACTGTTCCATAACGGTCTTTAATTCTTGAATCTTTTTTCCCTGCAACGCCTCCGTAATCTTCAAAATTTTCAGGACTGTATTTGAGATAATACGCGCAGTACCATGCATTATAAATATAGTTTCCGTAGTAAATTTCATTTCTTGGTCTGGTCGGGCATACAAAGATACCTCCTGGATTTCTTTTGTTCTTTTCGCCGGAAACATATCCTAAATTTACCAGCCATGTCATCCATGTCGGATATCCTGTTCCATCATGGGCAGGCCAGACTTCATCAGGTCCATTAAACCATCCTGTCATCCAGTATTCATTGTAATCATTAAGATACATGACCATTCCCTGATAAATCTGTCGCAGATTATTAATACAGTATGCCTGTCTTGCTCTGTCCCTTGCTCTGCTGAGAGCCGGTAGCAACATTGCTGCAAGGATTGCGATGATTGCTATAACCACGAGCAATTCTATAAGGGTAAACCCCTTTCTCATTTTCTCACCCTCCTTTCTATTTTTTATATTCCTGAAACAAATTTTAATATTTCTGTTAATCATGGTCAATCATGATTTTATCGGGTTGCCTGCAATTTTTTTTAATATCACTGTACTTTCTTTTTTAACCTTTCAAAAGTTTTAATTATAAGATTATAGCTTTCTGTACCCACCTTTGACCATGGACCACAATCCACCTCATAACCTCCATTTTTCCATGCCTTTGATGTGGCAATATAACCCAGGTATCCATTTGCGTAGCCAACAGGAATTCCGATGAAGGGTTTTGCTCTTTTTTTTAATTCAATCCCGAGAGAACAGAACGGTTCTCCTGGTATTCCGCAGAGAATAACATTACCCATACGTATTAACTGAATTTCTCCTTCAAAAGGGGCTTCCCCTTCCTCTATTCTTTCAAGCAACTCTTCATACAATCCAGGGTCTTTTTTCCTTATTTTTTGTATTTCCTTTTTTTCAGGAAGCGGCCTTGAAGGAAAAAGAATCTTTTCAGATGAAACTTTGAGGATAACAGGTTCAAACGGATAATCTTTCAGTCCCATCAGCCCGAATACCTTCAAAACTTCTCCTGTAAGAACCATTCCTGTAAAAAAGGCATCCCTGAAATCTTTTGTCCATCCTTTTACCGGATTGATATCCCCGCATGCTCCCTGAAGGAATAAACATCCCTTTGTATTTTCGATTGTCTCTTCCACTTTTTTTTGTAATACTCCAACATAATCGGCAGAAACAGAATCCTGAACCTGTAAAATCACAGGATGGCATGCGAAATTTAAAAGAAATATCTTTTCTCCTTTATCTGATTCAAAAATCAATATAATTAACTCTGTATCCAGAACTCTATCATGTCGGCGGTTTGCAGAAATACCTTCAACTTTTCCTCTGCCGGCTTTCAGGGTTGCTCTGAATGTGTTATCCCTGGCTAATCCTGCAGAAAAGGCTATCTGTTGCTGAAGTTTTTCCAGCCATCTGATCGCCTCCGGATATTCTTTCAATTGTCTTATACCGATTGTTTCCGGAGTGGAGTGTATGTGGCTGGAAGCAAGCATTATATTAGAAACACCTGTAATGCTTTCTATTTTCTTTCTCACCTCCTGTGTAAAATTTCTTTCTTTTCCAAGAATTGAGTTGTAAAAACCAAGTGAATCAGCAGAGATGATTATGACTTCATTATTACCGTCACTGATATATAAACTTCTTGCAAAAAGAGGGTCATTCACCCTCTTGAAAAACCTGTGTCTTTCAGGATAAAAGCCAAGATACGGCACATTAAGTGGAGGGGTTATTTCTACCTTTCCAAAACCAGCAGCAAATCTTTTCATTTACAGATTTTTCGCAATTTTTTTTATGGCTTTTGCCACATCTTTTATATCTTTTTCTGACCAGTTTTCATTTATTCCGATGGTCCCTAAAAGAGTCAATTCTTTTTCTGCCACAGGGCACAGACCCGCTTTATATTCAATCTCTTTATTATAGTACTGAGAGTTGAAGGGATAACCTGAATTTCCAAATGTTTTCTTCCTTCTTAAAGCATCGCTGCACAGATATATCGGTTTTCCGGTGTAGGCATATGCTGCAGGGATGCCCTCGGCTTTAAGACCTTCAATAAATTTTTTTGGGTTAAGCCCGATTATTTTGAACGGGTATGTCCAGTAGGAATGTTTACCTCCAGAAGTCACTGGAGCGGGTAAAATTTCAGGCACATCTTTTATCAACTCTGTGAGCATATCTCCAAGGCTGTTCCTCTTTTTCACAACATTTTCTGCTTTTTTGAGCTGTGCCAGTCCTATTGCTCCTGTTATCTCGGTTGGTCTGTAATTTGGCGCCAGAAACAGATACGCCCTCGAACCGAAACTCAATCTCTGCCATCCTTTATCCCTGAACAAAAACATTCTTTCCCCATATTTTTTATTATTCGTTATGGTGATTCCACCTTCACCTGCTGTCATATGTTTGGACTGTTGCATTGAAAAACAACCAATATCCCCGAATGTTCCCACATATTTCCCTCTGTAAGTGGTAAAATACGCCTGACAGCAATCTTCAATAACAGGTATTTTATATTTTTTTGCAACAGCCATTATTTTATCCATATCACAGGGATTTCCAAACAGATGTACAACTATTATTGCAGCTGTTTTTTCTGTTATCTTTTTCCCAATATCCTCAGGGTCCATATTGAATGTGTCCTTTTTCCAGTCAGCAAATATAGGGATGCATCCCTGGTACAGAATGCCTGCGATTGTTCCGAAATCGGTTACAGGTGCTGTTATTATTTCGCTTCCAGGTTCTGGATTTATGCTTCCGATTGCAATGTGAATGGCAGATGTTCCGGATGTCGACATTACCGCATATTTAACCCCATACTTTTCTGCAAATTGTTTCTCAAACTCCTTAACCTTATTACCTGAGGGAGCGAATAGATTCTGTGATTTAATTGCTTCCACCACGAGCTTGATTTCCTCTTTCCCAAATGGTTTTCTTGCAGGAAAAGGTTTTTTCCTGACAGGCTCACGCCCATTGATTGCAGGTTTTTCCATTCTTCCTCCTATCCATTATCCAACAGGAATGTATCTTTTTGCCAGTCGGTTAATAATGATTGTATTATAAGTTATCTGCTGATATGCAACAAATTTTTGTGGGGCTAAATGTGTGTCAGTCAAGCCCTATGGCTTTTCTCAATGTCAGTATGACATCTGAAATATTAACTTCACCATCACTGTTCATGTCTGCCCTTGATTTCAGCCATGCCGGATACGGAACTGAATACTGTTGCTGACCTATGACCAGTGGCAGCTCTATCGCCATCCTCAGACACATAATAACATCCGATATGTCTATGGTTTCATCTCCATTAATATCACCTTTCAGCACATCCACAGTGAACTGACCAGATTGAGTTGATGCGGATATGGGTTCTGCAAAGCTATTTCTGAGCTTTACCACAGAGATATCAATGGAAGTACTTTCTCCAATATCGCCGGTTACTTAAAAAGGGAAAATGAGTTAACGCATAAAAATGCGCCTTTTTTTGTTTTACCCTCTATGCTGTCATAATACTGTCTGTTATCATCATAACCAACAACAGTAAGCGCATGACCACCTCTGAAACCTGTTGTGGTGTAATTATATAGAACCCCATTGTCAATGTACTCTCCATCAGGATATGTATCAAAGTTTGAATAAACAGGTAATGTTATTACAGCAAGATTTCCTGAAGCAAGCCATTCTTTGAGAGCTTCCATTCCTTCAGGGGAATGAATATAAATGGTCCCAAATTTCTGGCCGCGCCATTCAATCGCGCGTCTCCATACTGACTCTGAAGGCCATGCATCCCATTGATAGGTTAAAGGGTCACCACTGTAGGGCATTTCCTGAAGATTTGCTATTCCGTATTCGCAGATAATACGGGCGACATCATAATGGCTGACGGCAAGGTCCCCATAGGCTGGCACCCTGACAGCAATGTTATATCCCCATGCCGGACTTGCGATCTTTTCAGGATTTAAAACCGGGTCTGGTCTGACCCAGCCGCGTTCTTTTGCCTCCTGATATGTTTTAAGATAATAGCAGGTGGAAAATGCAGCGCATGAACCGATACTGCCCTGGCTGGAAACAACAGGAAGATAATTTATATTTTTTACCGATGAAGGTAGAGGTGCTTTAAGCAGCCCCCGGGGTTCAGTTACATAAAACATCATTGGTCTTATTCTTGCTTCTTCTTCAGCCGTCAGCCTTCTTAATCCTGTTGGATGTATCTTTGCCCAGTCAGAAGCAAAAACCAGACAGCATGATAAAAGTATTAATCCTGCGATAAATTTGCAGCGCATAAATCTCCTTATAATGAATCCGTTGGATTAAAATTACTTCTCTGGACGGGTCTTTCTCTAAATAACTGCAGAAAAAAATAAAAAGTCCAGGGGGTAGGTAAAAATGAATTTAGCATTTCAACTAACATTTGTCAAATTGACAGAAAGCGCAATCTATAGGAAAATTGTTGTTATGGATTATAAGACCGAGTTGGAAGAAATTTTTGTGCGTTCATCCATTGACGGATCAGAAGAACCCTCTTTATTCTGGCATTGCCCTGAAGATAGAAAACTTCCGCTTCTTGTTGGACTTCACACATGGAGTGCTGAAAGACATAATCAGATTGATTCACTTTATCCGCTCGCAAAAAAACATAAGTGGCATCTCCTTTTACCTGAATTTCGCGGCCCAAACCTGAATAATAACCCGCGTGCCAATCAGGCATGTGCCAGCAGATTGGCTATGCAGGATGTGATAGATGCAGTTGAAAAGGTTTGTACAATAGCTAAGGTCGAAAAAAACAGCATTTTTCTTATTGGCGGAAGCGGTGGCGGACATATGGCTTTGATGCTTGCCGGTTACAGGCCGGAGTTGTGGTGTTCAGTGGCTTCATTCTGCGCGATCACTGATTTGATACTGTGGCACAGAGAAAACCCGAATTATTCAGCTCACATAGAAGCCTGTTGCGGTGGACCACCCTGTGAAGCAACTATGGATGGGTACATCAAACGTTCTCCGATTTCTTATGCTGAAAATATATCCAGATGCAAAGAGGTTTATCTGTATCATGGAAAATCAGATAAATCAGTGCCTTTCACTCATTCCCTGAAACTTTTTGTCGAAATTTACAGAGTCAATCCTGATGCCAGGGTTTTTCTTGAGATTTTTGACGGCGGGCATGATATGATTCTTGAAAAAGCAGAGAACCAGTTTGTCTGTGCCAGAAAAACAAATTCCTGTATCACCGGATAAACTCAGATATCCCTGTTTGTTTCAAAACCAGGGCCACCTGCCGCAACAAAACCATCGCTTTTTCCGCAATTATCCTTTGAAAACCAGAAAGAATAAAGGGAACCATTTTTCAGATAGAATCTTATTCTTACAGGTTTTCCCGCTACAGTTGATAGATTTTCAACATTTTGCCATTTTACAGGTGTGCTGGTAGAATTGCAGGACACAGGCACACATCTTTCTTTTGAAAATGGTTCAACAGGATTGTTATTTTCATCAAGTATCTCTGCAAGAAGATAGCCTTTTTCAGTGCTGACATTCACAAAAAGATGCCTTTTTGAAAAAATTATCTTTCTTGTTGTTAATGTTTCTTCTTTATCTTCTGCATCCATGGAAGCAAAACCATCTCTTCTCAGTATCGCAAGACCTGTGCTGCTTATTCCTGATTCAGAGCTTCCCTTGATTCCTGCCCTGCCGCTGAAATAAAAATAAAGTTTATCATTGACAACAAGACAGCAACCACCAGCACTCTGGACATTGCTCCAGTTCCAGTCGCCATATCTTTCTGAAACCCCGATGAATGGAGTTCTATCAGGTCTGTACCAGTGAAAACCGTCCCTGCTGAAGCCTGTGCAGATTTCATTTATTTTTTGTCTGTAGTCAGGATGCCCGCGCCATATTGAAAAAAGTCCCAGCAGAATACTTTCATATCCGGCGCAATCCAGATTATAAAGCTGGCAGGGAATTTTTAAATCTTCCCTTATTAAATCCAACCTGTCAGAGCCAATCCAGACACAGACTTCAGAAAGGTCTTTCCAGTTTGAATTATTTATTATGTCATCTGTTTCATAATATCTTCTTATTCTTCCAGGACCATCTTTTATAAAATCTCTCAGACTGTAAACCCATTTTTTCCTGAAAGGATTGTAAAAAACAGTGGTTCTATCACCGCATCTTCCTGTTTCCAGTATTTTTTCACCCCAGTGAATACCATCGCCTGAAAAATAGACACTCAAGTTTCCAAAGGCTTTTGGGTGTTCAAAAACAAAAAACTTATATCTTTTTCTCTCATCAATTTCCTCTAAATCAAGCCATACAGTTGAAGAATCTCTCTGAACAGTGTGAACAATATTTGTGCCTTCAACGAAATCAAGCGAAGGCTTCTCCCATTTGATTCCATCCTGTGAAACAGCATAGCAGGTACTTTCAAAACAGCCTCCCATATACCACATCTTGAATAGCTTATCTTTAGGGTCATACCATACTCCATCACTGAAAACCATTGCAGTAGGGCTCTGAATCTTGCTGAAATTATCTATCTGTTCCCATGGTCTATCAGGAAAAACAACTGGATTTGAACTGAATAATTCTGGTTTATGGAAAGTTCTTTTCAACCCTGTTTCCTCAACAAGAAAATCATCCACAAAAACCTGTCTTCCGATATCAGCATTGATAATCTGTGGCGGTTCAATGAGAGGATGCGGTTCAGAGAGACTTTCTATTGAAATATGGTCAGGTGGCCATTTTTCAGGCAGTCTCAATCCATTGTACAGAATCTCCACAGCGCCTCCTTTTTTACTCCACAACAAAGTTAAATTCAGATACTGTTGCAGTGCTTATATCCCTTGCAAGTAATTTCCATTTTCCTTTCTTTTCATTATGGGCAAGAGGGATAATGCAGGTCGCTTTTCCATTGTCTGCTTTTAAATTCCTGCAGTATGACTCAACTTCTTTACCCGATGGGTCAAAGAATTCAAGCCTTATCACATGCATTTCGGGTTTATCTGTTGCCACAATCTCTAAATCAATCTGAAGATTGTCTCCCTGTTTTATAGCGGCATTTTTTAATTTACACCTTATACCTTCAACTTTGTAAGGAAGACATGCATAGACTTTTGCTTTTCCCGGAATAAATCTATCCTTGAATTTATCGGTTTCTCCAATATATTTTCTTTCTCTTACATCATATACATGTGCTTTCTGAGCAATCTTAATCTCAACCGGTGTATCCTTCCCGACATACGGAATATAACCGATGAAAAGGTTTTTTTCTCCACCTTTGAAATAATAAGGTGTACCTGAATAAAAGGGCATATTTTCGTAAGTGAGTACATCCATCCTTTTTGTTATCTTTGCCTGAGCCAGCAGATTCTGAAACAGAGTTTGAACAGGATACATAAATTCCGGTTTCCCTTTTTTTTCAACAATGACTTCTCCTGCAATTCCTTCTGCTGTTATGCTTCCGTAATCCTGGATATCCGCATTTAAATACATTGTCCAGCCAGCGCCGTAGGAATTAGATATAAAAAGAGGCTCTCCATCCTCACTCTTTGCCCAGGCTTTTCCTGTGGTTAGCTTTAAGTTGTGCTCTGCCACAGGTATCTTTAGAGAGATCTCACGCAGTTTTTCAGGAGCCTGATTGAGAAAGCTTACTGGTTTTTCCACGAATTGAAATGTCGCACTTGTCCTATCAATGCCAAAAACCTTGTCAAGGGGTGATTTTACATACTTTTTCCCGTGTTCATCTCTTATACCTGCCTGGAAATCTGCTATTACCACTCCTCCCTTCCTTACAAAATCTTCTATGGCTTTTGCTTCCTGTGGGGAGATACACATGACAGATGGCAGTAAAAGAACCCTGAATTTTTTATCTATCAATTCTCCTTTTGCTATCTGATCATATGAGACTGCAGTAAGCTGATATCCGAGGTTTTCCATCAGTCGAAGTTGTGAAAACATCACAACTGTGGGTTTCAATTCTGTAAGTAACTCTGTTGCAAAAATACTTGCCGGTGAATATGCCTGGGCTATGCCGTCATGGTCGAATCTGGCTTCCTTAATGAGCTTTCCGATTCCATTTTTCAATTCCGGCAATTCTTCTTTCGCAAGTTGTTGATAACCAGGAAGGACCGATTGATCCGGTCCAAGGATGCCATAGTGGTATGTGCCTGAATCCCACATCAGATAATAGAAACAGCCATTTCTACCCTGGAACAGGCTTGACCATGGCGCCTGCCTGCCTCCAGGTCTTAATTCATACAGAAGTCCTCCATAACCCACATAAGGCATATGAATACATTCTGGATTGAAAGAACGGTACCAGAAGCCAAGTATGGTATCATACCTTGCCGTAACAGGTGTATATTTTGGCACCTGAGAAAAATCATGTGGAAGAGCGCGAATATCCTGTCTGTAACCACTGCCTGTGACATAGACGCCGTGCTGTCCAACAACAGCCCGTGGATTTCCCTCTTTGGCCGCCTCTGCTGGCAGTTTGTAGTAGTAATCAAGTATAACCTTTCCTGTAAAAATCCTCCAGTCAATCCATCTTGAAAGATTGTCCAATTTACCGTTTTTCTTTAATTCATCACCTCTTACCGGCATAACTTCTTCCCAGTTTTTAAAATCTGTTTCCCATTGCCTGTTCAGTGCATCAACTGTCTTATAATATTGCTTCAGGTATTCCCTGAATGTTTTTATTGTGGGTTCTGACCAGTCAAACTCTGCGACAAATCTTCTTTCATCATCCATAAAGATGTAATCAACTCCAGCCCACTCGCTGTATTCCTTTGCCATCTTTGCCATATTTTCTCTGAATTTTTTCTGGTCTTCTTCTGATGGAACAAGGGGAGGATCATATGTCAATTTTGCTGTGTCCTCTTTTCTGTTATTAAAATAACCCCGTCTCAGAGAACAGCTGAATGGCGGTCCGAGAAGTAAGACATTATTTTTATAAGCAATATCCCTTGCATTTTTCCCTGAATTATAGGAATAAACATAGTCAATGCCTGCCTGTTTCAGTGTTCTGGCTGAAATCTGATGTTTTAGAGGATGTGGTTCCAGATTGGCCCATGCTCCACTGTGGAAATCACTGTATAAAGGCATCCTTTCAGGAAATATAAAGAGCGCCAGTTTGTCTTTGCTTAAAATTCTATCATCCTGCTTCAATCTTACATCCAGTTCATGATAAACAGCCACCTGTTTGATATTATCAACAGGAATCTTAATTTCTGTCAGTCCTTCTTTTGTTTCAATTGCCCTTGAATTTTTCCAGACAATCCTTCCATAACAATCCTTAATTTCAGCTTCCAGCGATAGATTCATTGTTTCAGGTTTATCTTTTTTTACACTCACTATTGCTGTAATTGGTTCTCCTTCTCTGTATCCAGCACTTTCTCTGTCCATCTTCACACTCACACTTACATCTCTTGTTATGTCAAACTTCCCGGAAGCCCATCCTGAACTTTTTCCTCTATCATCCTTCAGTATCACCTCAACAATGTGTGTCTTATCTGTCAGAGAGCCTTTAATACTTAAATCTATCTGGTTTATTCCTGGATTCAATGTTATCTTTTCAGCAAAATTACTTTCTATTTCATATAAATTATTCCTTAAAACAACCTCGCAGTTGCTGACTGTTTTTGTCTGATTTTCACTGTTCACTTTAAGGCTTATATTATCTTCAGTGCCTTTTATCTCCACAATATTTATTCCTGTATCCTTTTTCCCTGTCCAGACAATCGCCCTGCCAAACAGTCCAAGTCCATATTCCCAGCCAGGCACCCACTTCCCCAATGAATTCCACGCTCCGAGTCCGCATGTGACCGCATCGTATGAGCCTTTAGTGAATGTGTCAAGAGAATTAGCTTCAATCACAGCAACCCTTCCTTTTCCAACTTCATAAAGCCACACTTTTGGTAATGAAATTGGAGAAGGAGTAATTACATTTATGCTGTCAACCTGTGTTCCATTTTCACTGAGAAAATTTATAAGATCACCGTATTTATCGCTGTGCTTTTTGTCCATTGTGCCGAGCAAAACAACCCCTGTTCCTGCCTTAATCTTTGTATAGAGCAGTTTGCGGATTTCAGGGGTGAATCCTTTTTCCCAGTGGAGTGCTGAAAAGAAAATCACATCGTAATCATTTTCCCCAAGCTTTTTGATGAGTTTTTCTATTGTGCTGGTTCTGTATGGGAATTTGGCATTATCATCTCCACCAGCGAGGTTTTTAAAGGCAACCGCACATACATCAGCAATATCAATATCGCATCTTTCCCAGATTTCTCTCCAGTAACCAATAGAATTTTCATTCCTGCTGACAAATAGAACCTTTACCTTTCCTTTGCTCCATGGCTTCATCCATTTTATATGGGGTGTTTCAAGGGATAAATCCACTTTTTCAAAAAATTCAGGTATAAAAAAACCACCCGGCAATAACACTGATTTTGTGAAAACCTGTTCACCAGTCTGCTTATCTTTTGTTGCAGGCATCAGGTAGATGTCAGGGGATTCTCCTATCTGAACCGGATGTTCTGCCTCAAGAAGAATTTTATTTTTTTCTTTGCAGGTAATACCGATGACAAAGGTGCAGTTTTCTTCAGGAGGAGTAAAATTAAAATCTATTTTTTCTGCCTCAACCTTCTTTGAAAGAGAAACAGGATATGTTTTTATAATTTTTCTATCATTGCTTTTTGTTTTCCTGTACCAGACCTCACAGACAATATTTTTTTCTTCAGGTGATGAGAGGAAAATTTGCACAGGTATTTCTTCTTTTGCGAAAACTTTTGAAGAACCATCTTTTCCAGCGATTATACCTGCTGCTAAATTCAGATTTGCTCCATTGAGATTTTCAAGTCCCTGCACAGGATAAATATAATACCGGGTCTGCCATTTTTTTCCAGGCTCAATCTTCTGGCATCTGTATGCTATCTGCAATGTCTGCCAGGAGCATACAAGAGTATCAAGATAATTCCATTCAGGAAGGAAAACACATCCGATTTTTTCCTTTTTGCCTGTAAATCCTGTCCATGGCTGGGATGGATGGTATGAAACAATAGATGTCTTTCCCTCTCCTATTTTTATTCCTGTTTCATCAGGAACAAAATAAAGGGATGAATCTTTTGATACTGCCGCTGAATGGTTGATAAAAAGTGTTACAGGAAGTTCATCCTCATGATTATTTATTATTTCCACACCTACCTGTATTACAGGAGAGTTTGACCGAAGCGTATATGTTCTGGATATCACCACATTTTTATAACCCGGCTGGTCTTTGAGTCCGGGAAGGTTAGCATAAAGTTTTACTGAAGCGTCCTTTTCTGAACTGGTTATTTCTGCGGCATACTGATGCGCACATGTATGAAATCTTCCTCTGCCCAGTTTTGCAAGTTCAACAACAGAATCAACAAACCATCCTTCGGGTCGAGAAATCTCAATATTTTTTGGCCTGTATATAATGCTATCCGCTTTGCCACCAGAAGATGGGTCAAACCTCAGAGAGAAAAATTCATTCTCAAGAATAACTCTATCCGGCTTACCATCTCCATCCAAATCTTTTTGATATGCTTTTGCCTCAGCCCGGAGATTTCCTGATGATAAAAATAAAAAAAAGAAAGCGACAAAAATCAGTTTTTTCATTTTTTCTCTCCCATCAACCCTTAAAGATTCTTATCATGGATAAGGTGGAGGAGGTGGCAGTAGGAGAGATTTCTCCACCCTGTCTCTTGTCCATGTCCCAAAGAAATGCCCCTGATTTGGATCAGCATTAGTGTTGCCACCACACGCATACCAGAACCCGTGTCCTGGATCAGGCGCCCATACGACTGAACCATCAGCAAATCCTATATTCAGTCCTTCAGGCGCTCCATCAGAACCAGGATGAGTCCACCAGTAAGGAGATGCCCAGCAATCCCAGAGCAATGCATATCCAAACCTTTCAACATTTTTCATCAGTCTCCTTGCACTTGGCACAGATACAGAGCCTCCGCCAGGCTTGTTCATGTTTACAGGAGAAGTTAAATTGTATACTGCTGGTGAAACATTCAGAACATAAAGAGATCTCGCAGGACTGACGTTGTAAGCTTCAAATCTGTTCTGGAAAAATGGGGCTTTTGTAAAATACTTTCCCTTGTAATAATTTGCTCTTCCACCTAAGGATGGGCACCATATTAATTCAGGGTTTGTAAAATAACATCTTTTAGGTGTAACCCTTCCTGTAATACCGTACATCAGAATGCCAAGACCCAAATGCCCGCTTGGAAGGTCTGTACAGTTGCCTCTATAGATATAGGTGCCCCAGCTAACCGGATAAGGCAGGTATCCATAGTTGTCCTCTGAGTACATATAAAGGGAAAGAAGTAATTGCCTCATATTATTTGCGCAGGCTGCTCTTCTTGCTTTTTCCCTTGCCCTTCCGAGTACAGGCAGAAGCATCCCTGCAAGTATCGCTATGATCGCTATAACAACAAGAAGTTCTATCAGGGTGAATCCTTTTTTCTTCATCTGTATCACCCCCTTTTATTTTTCAAACAAACAGAAGGCTGAAGTTTTATTTTCACTGTTTTCTGCTGGCAGCTTATTATCTTTTTTATCTCACCAAGAGCATATTTACCAAGGTCCTGAAGTGGTTGAATCACCTCATGGATATATCTTTTCTCCTGATAAATGTATGGAACCTCATCAAATGTTGCTATCTCAAGATTATTCAGAATCCTTTTTTCTTCTGAATCATTGAGAATTTTTTCAAGAAGATGCCCACCTGAAAAAAGTAAAGCAGTGGGTTGGTATTTCTCAATCATCTTTTTGAAATCCTGATGCCAGTCAGAAAATTCATGCTTTGGAACATAGCCCAGCACCTTTATTTTCACCA